>NZ_JANSJB010000008.1:32860-37021 GCF_047462355.1 Synechococcus sp. H55.9
TGGCCAGAAAGTGGTCTTTGAGGCGGTTGAGCTGCTCCAGATCTGCCACCTGGCAGGCCAGTTGGGCGGTGCGCTCCTGCACCTTGGCTTCCAGTTCCTGGTTAAGCTGCTGCAGACGGCGCTGGGCCTGGTTGGCTTGCAGCAAGTGGCGCAGCCGCCGCTTCAAAACCGACCAGTGGATGGGCTTGGGGATGTAGTCGCTGGCACCGGCGGCAAAGGCCTCACTGACAAAGGCTTCGTCTGCCAAAGCTGTGAGGATTAAAATCGGCATGTCGGGGTTTTGGGCGTGGAGGCGACGGCAGCACTCAAACCCATCCAGATCCGGCATCACCGCATCCAGGAGCACCATGTCCGGCTGATGGCGGCTTACGACTTCTAGACAAGCCAAGCCGCTGTCCGCTTCTACAACTTGGTAGCCTTCCCGCTCCAGGGCATAGCGAGCCAAAAGCCGCTGGCTGGGATCATCGTCGGCAATCAGCAGCAGCGGCTTTTCCTCGGCTCCAGAGAAGCTCCCTCCCCGCCAATCTGACATAGGCTTGGCATTAAGCTTCTGCATGGGTACTGGCAACAGGAGAAGGCCCAGACGCGGCAGCCGATAACTCCAGGGTAACTCGCTGGTACTCGGCTTCCAACCGTTGCAAGGCCTGCTTCAGGGTATCCCAGTTTACAAAAGCGGGAGAGGGGTGGCGAGAGAGGTTCTCCAGCTCCTGACACATCTGAGCTAGCGACTTGGCCCCCAGGGTGCTGCTGCTGCCCTTGAAGCGGTGGGCCAGTTGGGCCACGGTTTGGGCATCTTGCCGCTCCAGAGCCTGGCGCAGGGATCCCAGCAGGGCCTGGCTGTCTTGCTGGTAGGTTTGCACCATCTCCTGCCAGTCTTCGGGGGATCCCAGCATGCTGCGTAGGCTGGCCAGGGTGTCGGGATCCAAGGCTGGCTCCGGTTTTTCTTCCGTGCAAGAAGAAGAGATTTCCTGCAAAGCGCGCTCCAGCACAGCCGGCTGCAGGGGCTTGGTCAGGTAGCCGTCGACGCCGGCGGCCTCGGCAGCAGCACGGCTTTCCAGGAAAGCATCGGCGGTGAGGGCAAGGATGCGTGGCTGGCGATCTGGGGGAAGTTCGCTGCGGATGCGGCGGGTGGCGGCCAGGCCGTCCAGCTCCGGCATGTGCAGATCCATCAAGACCAGGTCGTAGGCGCGCAGTTGCAGCGCCTGCAGAGCTTCCAGGCCGTTGGCCACGATGTCCGGCTGATAGCCCAGCCGCTCCAGCATTAGGCGGATGACTTTTTGGTTGACGGGGTTGTCCTCGGCTACCAAGATGTGCAACGGGCAGCGGCTGGCCAAAGGAAGCTGGGGTTCCAAGTTGGAAGTAACGGCAGGCACTTTTTCCTGGCAAAGCAGAGCCCGCAGTTGCGAGGCCTTGACCGGCTTGCTCAGGGCAGGAAAAGAGCCAGAACTTGCCAAAGCCGCGCTGCGGGCCACCAGCAGCAAAGGCCTCAGGGGGGGCTGCTCCTGCTGCAGAGCCTTGGCCAGGGCCAGTCCATCGCCATCAGGCAGGCTGGTATCCACCAGGGCCAGCTCAAAGGTCTGGGCCTTGGCCAGAGCTTGGGCTTCTGCTGCAGAGCTGCAGGCCGTTACCTGCATCCCCCAGGCCTGGAGCAGGCGAGCCAGGAGCTGCCGTTGGCTGGCGTTGTCTTCCACCAACAAAACCCGCTTGCCGGCTAGAGCAGCATCGAGGGCTGGGGCTGCCAAGAGGGCCGGATCCGGAACACGCAGCGGGACACGGAAACCAAAGGTGGATCCCTGGCCCGGCTGGCTTTGCACCCAGATCTCTCCGCCCATCAGTTGACAGAGGCGCTGGCTGATGGCCAAACCCAGGCCCGTGCCGCCGTAGCGGCGGCTAATGGAGCTGTCCACCTGGCTGAAAGGCTTGAAGAGGCGATCCTGCTTTTCCGGCGGGATGCCGATGCCGGTGTCTTGCACCTGGAAGCTCACCCACTGCTCCTGGGCCTCGACGCTTACCACCACTTCTCCCTGTGGGGTGAACTTGATGGCGTTGCTGAGGAGATTGGCCAGGATCTGGCGCAGGCGGTTGGGATCCCCCACCAGGCTGGCTGGCAAGCTGGGATCCACCCAGGCCACCAGCTCCAGATCTTTGCTCTGGGCTTGGGCGGCCATGAGATCCAAGAGCTCCTCCATGAGCTGGGGCAGGGAAAAGGGCGTTTCCTCCAGCTCCAATTTCTGAGACTCGATCTTGGAGAAATCCAAAATGTCGTTGATGAGGCTGAGCAGCACCTCGCTGCCGTAGCGGATGGTCTGCACCCAATCCCGCTGCTGCGGATCCAGGGGGGTATCCAGCAACAGGCTGGCCATGCCCATGATGGCGTTGATGGGCGTGCGGATCTCGTGGCTCATGGTGGCCAAGAATTCGCTCTTGGCGCGGTTGGCCGCCTCGGCAGCTTCCATAGCCGCCTTCATCTGCTCTTCCGTCTGCTTGGCCAGGGTGATGTCCCGCCCGGCAGCGTAGGCCAGGGATCCCGCCAGAGAGGCGCGCCACTCGATAAAGCGGTAGCTGCCGTCTTGGGTGCGGTAGCGGTTGACTAAGCCATCCAGGCGTCCTTCTTGCAGCAGCTTTTGCATCGCCTTCTGCGTGGCCAGCAGATCTTCCGGGTGCACCCATTCCCAAAAGGGGTGCTGCTGCAGCTCCTCGAGGGAACGGCCCAGAACAGTCTCCCAAGCAGGGTTGAGGCGGCGAAAATACCCCTGCTCGTCGGCAATGCAGAGCAAGTCCAAAGCTACCGAGAAGAATTGCTCCAGCTCTGCTTCGGCCTGCTTGCGGGCGGTGATATCGACGGCGGTAAACACCCAGCAAGGGATCCCCCGCAGCACCAGCGGCTGGACGAAGACGTCTTCCCAAAACTCCCGGCCATCCCGCCGTTGCCAGTGCCACTCAAAGCGGGCAGATCCCTGAGAGCGAGCTTGCTCCAGGTGAGGCTGCAGCGAGAACCCCCTTCCCTGCAGGGCCTGGCGATAGGGGGACTGCTCCAAAACGTCGAAGGCCCGCAGCTCCTCCAGGCTAGAAAATCCATAGGCGGCAAGGGCGCGCGGATTAGCCTCCAAGATCTCGCCCGTTTCGGCATGGCGAATGAGGATGGCCACGGCAGCATTTTCAAACAGGGCGCGGAACTTCTGCTCGCTCTCTTGCAGGGCTTGCTGTGCCTGCACCCGCTCCGTGATGTCGCGAATGATGAGCACCACTTCCTGCGCATTCAGAGGGGCAATGCGCACCTCCTCGTGGCGCACCTCGCCATCGATTTCCAGGCTTTGCTCGTAGCGCTGCAGGGTTTGGGTGGCCAGGGCTTGGCGAATATAGGCAAGCCGCCGCTCCGCCAGGTCTGGGGGCAGGAGTTCGTGGGGTGAGCGCCCCAGGTAAGTTTCTGGCAAGCCGTAGGGCCGCACCTCCCCCCCACAGCTCACTCCCAGGCAAACGCCCTGGCTATCGAGGTGAAAGATGAGATCCGGGATGGCCGCCAAAATAGCTCTTTGCCTTTCCTCGGCAGCTTGGAGCTCCAGCTCGGCCTGCTTGCGCTCTGTGATGTCCCGCACCAAGACGTAGAGCTTCTCGCTGCCGTGGGCAACGATACAGGCCCTGCGATACTGCCGCACCCCGCCTGGCAGCTCGATCTCGTACTCCAGGTATTCGACGCTCTGGTTGGCCAGAGCCCGCCTTCCCAGAACCTCGCATTGCTCCCTCAACGCAGCAGGCAAAATCTCCTGGAGCCGACGGCCAATGTAGTCCTCGGGGGGGCGCAGAGTGGCGAAGTAGCGGGGCGGCTTGCAGTCGAGGATGCGACCGTCGGCAGCGATCTCCAAAACCATATCCGGGATTGCCTCGTAGAGGGCGCGGTAGCGGGACTCGCTTTCCCGCAGCGCCTGCTCTCTCTCAACCTGCTCGCTGATGTTGCGGCTGGTGATGAGGATCCCGTCCCCCACCGGCACCACCTGGTGGTGGAGCCAACGGGCCCGCAAGCCCGGCTGGCCGGAGATGGGAAACTCCTCTTCCAGGGGGATGCGGGTTTCCACCACCCGCTTGTATTTTTCAAAAAAGCCAGCCGTGCGGTTGATGGGCAACAGCTCGCACAGCCTTTGGCCGAGGATCTCCTCCCGGCGG
>NZ_JANSJB010000008.1:37121-51778 GCF_047462355.1 Synechococcus sp. H55.9
AAGAGAGGGATCCGCCGCCGGAGCCAGCCAAGCCCTAGAAGCGCTCCGAGAACCAAAACAATCCCCCCAAGCATAAAGCTGGCCCAGCCCGGCAGCATTATCTCTATCCCCAGCTCTTTTCTGGTGGCGGCTGCTTCCAGCTTATCTTCTGGTTTCCGCAGAATCGCTCAGTTAAGTTGCGGAAAAAAGCTGCCCTACCCTGCCCTGGGAAAAAGCTTTTGGCAAAGGAGGAAACCATGGAAGCTAGCCTTAACGGGGGCGCCAGCGGCAGTAGAGTTTTTCCAGATCTACCCAGACCATCACTACTGTGCTAAAGCCGACGCAAATGAGCAGCTCAGTGAGGGTCAGTTCTTCTGTCCCGAAAAAGTCGCGCAGGAAGGGCACATAGAGCAGGGCCAACTGCAGCAGCAAAGTGGTCAGCACCGCCCCCAGCAGGTAGGGGTTGGAAAAGGGGTTGAGCTCGATGGTCAGCTTGTCGTTGGAGCGAACCGCCAGCGCATGGCCCATCTGGGCAATACACAGGGTGGTGAAGACCATCGTGCGCCAGTGAACGATGTAGGCTTCCACAATCCCCATCATGAGGATCGTCGCCAAGCCAAAGACGACGCCAATGCGCACCATGTAGGCGCCGAGCCCTTGGGCAAAGATGCTTTCTTTGGGGTTGAAGGGGGGACGCTGCATCACCCCCGGCTCCGCCGGCTCCATTGCCAAAGCCAGAGCAGGCAAGCCGTCGGTTACCAAGTTCATCCACAGGATCTGTAGGGGCGTCAGCGGCACGTCCTCTAGGCCCAGAAGGGGTGCAGCAGCCACGGTCAACACCTCGCCGATGTTGCTGCCCAGGATGTATTTCACGAAGCGGCGGATGTTGCTGTAGACCACCCGCCCTTCTTCAATGGCCGCCACGATGGTGGCGAAGTTGTCGTCCAGCAGCACCATGTCGCTGGCCTCTTTGCTGACATCGGTGCCGGTGATGCCCATGGCAATGCCGATATCCGCTTGGCGCAGGGCAGGGGCGTCGTTGACGCCATCGCCGGTCATGGCCACAAACTGGTTTTGCTTTTGCAGGGCCTGCACGATGCGCAGCTTGTGTTCGGGAGCCACGCGGGCGTAGACGTTGACCCTCTGCACCGTCTCCATCAGCTCCTCAAAGCTCAGCCGGGTGAGGGTGCGCCCATCAATGGCCTGGTTCTCGGAGTCGAGGATGCCCAGCTCGCGGGCAATAGCGATGGCGGTGAGTTGGTGATCGCCGGTAATCATCAGGGTGCGGATCCCGGCCTGCTGGCAGCGGGCTACCGCTTCCCGCGCTTCGGGCCGAGGGGGATCGTACATGCCCACTAGGCCCAGCCACACCAGGTTGCGCTCGATCTCCTCCAGGTTCTCCGGGATCCGCTGCAACTGCTGAGTGGCCACCCCCAAAACCCGGATGCCCTGGCCGGCGAGGCGGTTGTTGGCGCCCAAAATGGCCTGGCGATCGGCTTCTGAGAGCATCTGCCAAGTTCCGCTTTTCTGGATATAGGTGCACTGCTCCAGCACCAGCTCGGCGGATCCCTTGACGTAGACGCGGTAGCTGCCCTCCTCTTGCACCACCACGCTCATGCGCTTGCGTTCCGAGCTAAAAGGGATCTCCTGCACCCGCGGGTGCTGCTCTTGCAAAGAGGCTTTCTGCAGGTTGGCCTTGGCGGCAGCCACCAGCAGGGCGGCCTCGGTGGGATCCCCCAGGATCGACCAGGTGGGGGCAGCGCCGCGCTGGGCTGAGAGATTGGCTTGCAACAGGGCATCGTTGCAGAAGACCACCGCCCTGAGAAAGGCCTGCAAATCGGGGGCACTCTGGGGATCAATGGGCTGGCCGCCGCAGTAGAAGGATCCCTTGGGAATGTAACCGCTGCCGCTGACCTGGTAGTGGCGCTCGGGGGTGAGGATGTCGGTAACCACCATCTTGTTTTCGGTGAGGGTGCCGGTCTTGTCGGAGCAGATGGTGGTGACGGATCCCAGGGTCTCTACGGCCGGCAGGCGGCGGATCAAGGCGTTGCGGCGCACCATGCGCTGGGTGCCGATGGCCAAGGTAACCGTGATTACAGCCGGCAGCCCCTCCGGCACCACCGCCACGGCCATGCTGAGGGAAGTTTCCAGCAGCGCGGTGAAAGGCGCCATGCTCCCGGCCTGGAGCAGCCCCACGATCACCACCAGCGCCACCAAGGCCAGGGATCCCGACACCAGCACATTGCCCAACTGGCTCATGCGCCGCTGCAGGGGAGTGGGCTCGTTTTCTACCGTCTGCAGCAGCCTGGCCACCTTGCCCAGCTCCGTGTTCATGCCGGTGGCAGTAACCAAGAGGATCCCTCGCCCCTGCAGCACCTCGGTGCCCATGAAGGCCATGTTGCGCCGCTCGCCCAGCTCTGTGTCTTCGGGGAGGACACAATCAGCCTGCTTGGTGACCGGTACCGCCTCTCCGGTCAGGGCCGCCTCTCGCACCTGTAGGTTCACCGCTTCCGCCAAGCGCCCATCGGCTGGGATCTGCACCCCCGCTTCCAGCAGCACCCGATCCCCTGGCACCAACTGGTTGGCAGGGATCTCCTGCCACAGCCCGTCCCGCTGCACCCGCACGCTGGGGGAGGCCAATTTTTTTAGGGCCGCCAGCGCTTTTTCCGCCCGGCTTTCTTGCAAGTAGCCCAGCAGACCATTGAGGCCGACGATCAACAGAATGGCCAGAGCATCTTTGGGGAACTCGCCTTCCTGCAAGTCCAGAGTCGCTGAGATCGCCGCCACGGCGATCAGCATCAGCAGCATAACGTTGCGGAATTGGTCGAGAAAGAGCTGCCAGGCGCTGCGGCCAGAGGTGGAGATCAGCTCGTTGGGGCCGAATTCCCGCTGCCTCTGGATCACTTGCTGAGCGGTGAGGCCACGATCGGGATCGGTGTGCAACTTCTGGATGGCGGCGGCAAGGGGGAGGCTATGCCAGGCAGCAACCGAAGAAAGAGGGGATCCATCCGGTGGGATCATCGCGACCACTCGAGGGTTCTTGCCGAATTTTGACATATTCCCCGTCCCGGCGGAGCCGCTGTTGCCGGGCAACACTGCGCAAACAGCCCCTAGACAGCCGTTTGGGTTTTTCGGTGCTCTCGCCGCTATGCAAGCCAAAAGCCGCCCCACCGGCTTGCCTCCGCGTAGGGGCAGAACGGGGCTCCAGACCCAACTTTTCGGCCACAAGAGCGAACTGCTGCTGGAGCGAACCCTGGATATCTCTAGCGCAAGATTTCAGAATCCAAAACAGGCTCTGTCTGGGTGACGCGATAGTAGCCGGCCTGGGTACGAACCGAGGCCTGGTAGGGGCTGGGCAGATCCAGCGAGCGCAGGGGTGGGATGTTGGCGCGCTGGTTGAGCAAAGTGGTGAAGAAGGCGGTGGTTCGCCGGGCCTGGGAGCGCACCACCTCTTCAGGGAAAATCACTGGATCCACATCTTTGCCCCTATCTAGCAGGATCTCATCCAGGGCATCCCCCACTGGGTAGGAAGGATAGGCGATTTGGGCAAAAGCGGATCCAACCGGGAGCCCAGCAGCTAGACAACCCAGAACAATGGCTAAGGCCAGACGCATGTGCCGTGATTCCTCCTACGCTACAGCTTGTTCCTCAACACCGGAAAAAAAGCGAGATTTGGGCGTTGCCCACCAACTTTTACCCCCGGGGAGCCTACCTGTTGACCGGCAGCTAAGGCGGATTCTACTCGACATGCCTCAATTGGCAACCACTTGCAGCCCCCAACATGACAAGGGATCCCGCCGCCGACTAGGATCAAGATGCTCTGCTTGGGATCCATAAGCCTGTGAGTGTTCGCGTTCGCCTTGCCCCCAGTCCAACTGGAAATTTGCACATCGGCACCGCCCGGACGGCAGTGTTTAACTGGCTGTATGCCCGCCGCCACGGCGGCCAGTTCATCCTGCGCATTGAAGACACCGACCGCGAGCGCTCTTCCCCCCGCTACACCCGCAACATTTTGGCGGGGCTGGCCTGGCTGGGGCTGGACTGGGACGAAGGGCCCATCTACCAATCCAACCGCATCGCCCGCTACCAAGCGGTGGTGCAGCAGCTTTTGGAACGGGGGCTGGCCTACCGCTGCTACGTCAGCGAGGCGGAGCTGGAAGCAATGCGCGCCGCCCAAAAGGCCGCCGGCAAAGCCCCTCGCTACGACAACCGCCACCGCTTTCTCACCGAGGAACAGCGCCGCGACTACGAAGCCGAGGGCCGGCAGCCGGTGATCCGCTTCAAGATCGAGGAGCCCCTGGAGGTGTCCTGGGTGGATCTCATCCGCGGCCCCATCACCTGGAACACCCAGGACTTGGGGGGGGATATGGTGATCGCGCGGGCGGATGGCTATCCTCTCTACAACTTGGCGGTGGTGGTGGACGACATCGACATGGGCATTACCCACGTCATCCGCGGCGAAGACCACATCGGCAACACACCCAAACAGATCTTGCTCTACCGCGCTCTGGGGCATGAACCGCCGCAATTTGCCCATTCCCCCCTCATCCTCAACCCAGAAGGGAAGAAGCTCTCCAAGCGGGATGGGGCGACCTCGGTAACCGAGTTTCAGCAAATGGGCTTTTTGCCGGAGGCCCTCAAAAACTACTTGGCTTTGCTCAGTTGGTCGCCCCCAGATGGGGAAGAGCTTTTCTTGTTGGAAAAGGCAGCTACACAGTTTGACTTCGACCGGGTCAACCGGGCCGCTGCTCGCTTCGATTGGGACAAGCTCAACTGGATCAACAGCCAGTACATCAAGCAGCTCTCGCCGGCAGAATTGGTGGAGCGGCTGACGCCCTTTTGGCAGGCGGCGGGGTTTGACCTGGGATCCGTGCCGGATCCCGGTTGGCTGGAGGATGTGGCTCGCCTCGTTGCCGAGGGCATCGACCGCCTGACCGAGGCCCCTCCCCTCAGCCGCTTTTTGTTTCAAGAGCCCCTTAGCTATACCTTGCCAGCTTTGGAACAGTTGCGCCTGCCGGGGGTGGCGGAAGCCATGGCGGCCACGGCGGCCACGTTGGCCGCTGCCGAGTTGCCCCAGCCCGTTGCCGCAGACAGCCTGAAGCCGCTGGTGGAGCAAGTAACCAAAAGTCAGGGCATGAAAAAGGGCTTGCTGATGAAAAGCTTGCGGGCCGCCCTGACAGGGGATCTGCAGGGGCCGGATTTGATGGCCTCTTTTGCGCTGCTGCAGCGGCGGGGCTGGGCTTTGGGGCGGCTGGAGGCGGTGCAGAAGTTGGTTGCCTGACTGAAGTTTTGAGTTTGCTCAAGTTTTTGATTGCTTGCTGCTATGCCTTTGCAGGCTTGTGTCGATCCAGATTCCTCGTTGTTGATCCAGCTCCAAGCTGCCAACCAAATCGTCCAGGAACTGGTGCTTCTCTCTTCCCAGGGATCCTCAGAAGCGGCAGAGCCGGAGGTGCTGGAGCAGGGCTTGCGCAGGTTGGCCCAGACCCTGGTGCAGCAGATGGTGAGCCGCTTGGGCGTGGCCTCCGCCCGCCTTTGGTTTTTCGACCCGCAGGAGGGCTGCTTTCAGTCGGTGGCCCATGCCGGCCTGGTCAGCCCTGCCCACGATCAAATTGAGCGGATCTACCCCGATGACAGCCCTATGGGGCGTGTGGCCCAGCAAGGGTTGCCCCTCTTGAGCAACAACCCGGATCAAGAAGCCTGGATGCCTGCCCCGGAGTGGGTGAGGGCTAATGGCCTGCGGGGCTTTGTCGCCCACCCCATTAACCGCGGGGAGGAGCGGCTGGGCGCTTTGGCCCTGCTGAGCCGGATCCCTCTGCAGGCCAGCTTTGTGGAGGTGGTAAAGTTCCTCTGCTCCTATACGGCCAGCGCCATCATCAATGCCAAACTGCTGGAGCGCAGCCGTCGGCAGGCGGTGCGGGAGGCGTTGCTCAACCGCATCACCAGCACTGTTCACCGCTTTTTGCAGTGGGATCAAATCGTCAGCACTGCCCTGAGGGAGCTACAACAGGCCTTTCTCCCGAAAGGCGTGCAGGGGCTGAGCCGCTGCTGTTTTTACAGTCTCAACCCGGACCAGCAGACGGTTCAGGTCACCCACGAAGCCCTGAGCCCTGGACTAGCCCCTTGCCTACGAGAGGTGTACCGGATCCAAGACTTTGGCTCGCTTTGCGAGCGCTTGCGGGCGGGGCAGGTGGTGCAAATCGCCCTGCCTCTGCCGCCGGATGGAGATCTCCTGCCGCCGGCGGGGCTGGCTGCCTTCCAGGCGCTACAAGCTCGCTCGGCGGTGCTGATCCCGGTGCAGTCGGTGGGAGCGGAGATCGGCGGGAGGGATCCCTATAGAGGACGGCCCGGTGTGCAGGGGGGGATGATCGGGTTACTGGGGGTATACATCACTACACCCCATCCTTGGCAGCCGGAGGAGATCGACCTGTTGCGCTCGGTGGCCTATCAACTGGCGATTGCCCTGACCCGTTCCAGCTTGTTCGAGCATGCCCATCAGCAGACGGAACGGCTGGCGCTGTTGCACTCGATCACAGCGGCGATTCGCTCCAGCCTGGATCCCACCACCCTCTTCCACGCGATCACCCAGCAGATCGGGGCGGCTTTTCAGGCGGATGTGTGTATCTTGGCCCTTTGGCAGCCGGAGCAGGAGCTGCTGTGCCCCGTGGGCCTCTATGCGCCGCAGCTTAATCCGTCCGTTCTCGTGAGCGGCACGGAGTCCTCGTTGGATGCCCTGCTGATGGGATCCCCAGAACTCTCGGAGACAATTCTTCAGGCCAGGTTGCGCTGGGCAGCCGGTCTGTTGGCCACCTTGAAGGAGCCGGTGGTGGTGCCGGATGACTTGCAGCCGCAGCGGCAGGGAAGTGGGCTGTTGTGGGTACCTTTGTATGACCATCCGCAGCGGCAGCAGGAGCTGTTGGGGGGGATTGCCCTGCTGCGCGGCTCCCGGATCCCTTCTCCTTGGCAGCCGGAGGATCTGGAGTTGGCGGAAGCCGTGGCCGAGCAGGCAGGGATCGCCCTCAAGCAGGCGCAACTGTACGAGCAGACCCGCATCTCGGCTCAGCGGGAAAGCCTGTTGCGCCAGCTCGCCCAGCGCCTCAGCGGCACCTATGATCCCCAGCAGGTGGTGCAGATTGCCCTCGAGGGTATGGCAGAGGCTTTGCAGGTGGATCGCTGCGATTTTATCGCGCCCCCTGCAACTCCGCAGCCTTCATCTGCTTCTCCCCCAGAGCCCCTGGCCATTCACCAGGAGTATCGTCGTCAGCCGGGGATCCCTTCCCAGGTGGGACAGACTCTGCCCCCTGAGCTGGGCCAGCTCATCTGGGCCAATTGCTACCGCCAGCTAGACACATTGCTGATTGCCGATGTCCACACCTTCCCGCTGCCTGCCCACACACGCCAAAGTCTGCTCCAGAACGGCATCCGCTCCCTGCTGGCTGTGCCGATAGTCACCGATGCTCGCCAGGTGGCCGGGGTGCTCTGTGCGTTCATGCCGTCGGTTGAGCCCGGCAAAACCGCCGATGCCGTCGGACTTGCTCCCGGAGACGCGGACTTGGTGAACGCGCTGGCGGACATTACGGCAGTGGCCTTGCAGCGGGCCTCCTTCTACGAGCAAGTTCGCCGTCAGGAGGCGACAGCAGCAGCTTTGCGGGGTCTAACCGAGGGGCGAGAGGCGGAAAGTCGTCGCTTGGCCGCCGATCTCCACGACCAAACCTTGGCGGATCTGGGAGCTTTATCTCGCCAGATTCAGGAGCTCTCTGGGGATCCAGCCGTTGGCCCCGCTGTCCAGACCCAGTTGCAGGCCATGAGCGCCCAACTGAGGGAAACCATGGCCGAGTTGCGGGGGATCGTGGAAGATTTACAGCCGACGGCCATGCGGGCCTTTAACCTGGGCCCGGCCCTGCGCAGCCTCCTGGAACGGGCCGCCCAGCGATCCCCGCATCCCCTCCTCACCCGTTTCGACAACCAAGCCGATGGCCTGCTCTCCCGCCTCAGCCCCGCCTGCCAGAGCAACATTTTCCGCATCGTGCAGGAGGCCCTCAACAACATCGTCAAACATGCAGGGGCACGGCGCATCGATCTCATCATTCAGCCCCGGCAGGATACTCAGGCTCTCTGCACCCACTTGGAGCTGAAGATCATCGACGATGGCTGCGGTATGCCGGAGTCCAAGGGTGGGGCGGATCCCATGCCTGGCCATGGACATGGGCTGCTCAACATGCACTACCGAGCCGAGTTGATCGGGGCCGCCATTGCCTGGCGTAACCGCCGCTTCGGCAGTGGCACGGTCGTGGAGCTGCGGATTCCCTTGCCCCCGACTCCCTAATTTCGTCTCCGGCCCCGCCCATTGACAAGGTAGCGGATGCAGCATTTTCGCTCTCAACCTGTTCTATAGTCATTGAAGCCTAGGGGATCCCCGGTTATCTGACCTATCTATGGGGGGATCCGCCGGCAAGACGGAGTTTTCACGCTGCGAGGAGAAGCATCGGTGGCCTATCGTGTGACTTTGATTCCTGGGGATGGCATCGGCCCGGAAGTGACCAAGGCGATGACCACGGTTTTGGAGGCTACCGGGGTTGGGTTGGAATGGATCCCGGTAGAGGCAGGGGTGGAGGTGATCGAGAAATACGGCACCCCCTTACCGCCCCACGTATTGGAGTCGATCCGAGAGACCAAGCTGGCCATCAAAGGGCCCATCGGCACTCCCGTAGGCACCGGCTTTCGCTCGGTGAATGTGGCCATCCGCAAAGAGCTGGATCTCTACGCCAACCTGCGCCCGGCCAAGTCCATCCCGGGGATCAAAAGCCCCTTTCAAGACATTGACCTGGTGGTGGTGCGGGAAAACACCGAAGATCTCTACGCCGGGATCGAGTTTGAGCAGGGCACACCGGCAGCCATCCAAGCGCGGGAAGCCATGATGCGCCTTTCCGGCAAACCCATCCGCGAGGGATCCGCCATCGGCATCAAGCCCATCTCAGACTTCGGCAGCCGCCGCATTGTCAAGTTTGCCTTCGAATACGCCCGCCAAAACGGCCGCAAAAAGGTAACTGCCGTCCACAAAGCCAACATCATGAAGTTCACCGACGGCCTGTTTTTACAGGTGGCGCGGGAGGTGGCCCAGGAGTACCCCGACATCGAGTTTGAAGATCGCATCGTGGACAACATGTGCATGCAACTGATGCAGAAGCCGCAGCTCTACGATGTGCTGGTGCTCACCAACCTCTACGGGGACATCATCTCGGATCTGTGCGCCGGCATGATCGGCGGGCTGGGGGTGGCGCCAGGGGCCAACATCGGGGATGGCATTGCGGTTTTTGAGGCCATCCACGGCTCGGCGCCCAAGTATGCCGGCCAAAACAAGGTCAACCCCTCTGCCCTTATCCTCTCCGGGGCCATGATGTTGCGCTATCTGGGCGAGCGGGAAGCCGCCGCGAGGGTAGAAGCGGCAGTGCAGTCGGTCATTGCCGAAGGCAAATACGTCACCTATGACCTGGCGCAAGGGGAGCCCGTCGGCACGCAAGAGATGGCCGAGGCCATTGCCGCTCGCGTGCAAGAGATGGCCCCCCGCGAGTCCTAGCTCCCCTCTCCCAAGGGGTGAGGGCTCAATAGCCCAAAACCGGATCCACCACTCCCAGCAAGGGATCCCCCAGCCGAAAGCGGCGCACATTTTCCCGCACCCGCTCGGAGAGGGCAGGAACAATCATGGCGTCGGTAATGGCTGTGTGGGGGGTAATGAGGCAATTGGGCAAGCTCCAGAGGGGATGCCCAGCCGGCAAGGGCTCAGGATCCGTGACATCCAAGGCGGCCCCGCGAATCACCCCCTGTTGCAGAGCGGCCACCAAGTCGGGGGTCACGATGTGTTTGCCTCTTGCCACATTCACCAGCCAACACTGGGATCCCATCTGCTCCAGCTCCCGCCGGGCGATGATCCCCTCTGTTTCCGGGGTGAGGGCCAAGGCCAGGATCACCACATCCGCCCCTGCTAGCACCGCCTGCCGCTCTGCCAGCGTCACCACCCGGCTGGCTCCTGGCAAGGGATCCGCCCTGCGCCGCACCACGTCAATGGAACAGCGGAAGGGCTGTAACAACTGGATCAGCGCCTGGGCAATGCCCCCCGCCCCAAAGATGACCACGCGGCTGCCCCAGAGGCTGGTGCCGGATCCCGCCTGCCAAGTCTGAGCCAAAGCACGGCTTTTCAGATCCCGCAGGCCGGCCAAGGTGAGGGCCAGGGCATGTTCGGCCACCGCCTGAGCGTACACCCCCTTACCGCAGGTCCACACATAGGCGGGATCCAAAACCCCTGCCTGGGCAAAAGGTTCCACCCCTGCCCAGGGCAACTGCACCCAGCGGATCCCCTTTCCTTCGGCAAGACACTGCTTGAGCTTGGGCACGTCAAAGGCATCTGCCCACACCAGCGCCTCCGCTTCGGCCAACGGCACCAGCTCACCACCCCCTGCCAAAACGGCCTCTTGCAGCCAAGGACGCAGATCCCCAGGTTCGACGGCAATACGCCTGCCTTGGATGCCCATCGGAGCGCTTGAAGAAGACTTTCCCTTTGCCAGGATATCGCCGGCAGAAGGGGAAAAGCCTCAGGGGTCGGCCATCGACGGCAACTGTTAAGGGATCCCAAAGGGAGGATGGGAAGGGCTGCCGGAATCGCTAGGTTGGGGACTGGTGCCCTCGGTTGTTGTTCTTTGTGCTGTCATGAGCCTTTCTGAGTTTTTAACCTTGGTGCTGCTGCTCTTTCCGGGCATTTTGCTCTCTTTAATTTTGATGGCCACCTTTGCCGCCGGCGGATAGGGGCTACCACAAGTGTCGTCGGCTGGAGGAGTAGTCATTGATCAAATAGCAAAATCAAATAGCAAAAAAACGTTTCTCTACGTTGTTATTGCTACGCAACGCTGTCGCGAACGCACCACCCTAACTCCCCTCTCCCTGAGGGAGAGGGGTTGGGGGTGAGGGCCTCAGAAAGAGGGGTTGGGGGTGAGGGACGCTCAGGGAGAGGGGCCGGGGGTGGTCGCGTGAGCGGCGCGAAGCGCTTGGGTGCCTCTGGGAGAGGGGCCGGGGGTGGTCGCCTATAGCAGCCTGGAGCGCTCAGGTGAGTGGCAAAGTGTCTTAATCTTGTTTGAAGCGACTTAGCTCCAAGAGGCTAGAGCAGCAACGAGAGGGGCTGGTGAAGAGGGTTGCTTTGCCTAAAACCTTGGCCGCTGTGGGAGCGACTCTCCTCCTGCTCAACAGCCCGGTTGCCCCTGCCCAGACGCTCCTCGACCGGCAGCCTGTGCGGGTGGTGCAAGGGATCCCTTTGTACCAAGAGGAAGTCTGGATTGGGGACGATCGGATCCCGGTTGCCATCGTGGTCATTTCCCTTACAGCGGGCCAACTGCGCCCCATCTGGGCCAATCCTGCCAGTTTGGTGGGTCTGGGGGAGCTGTCTTCCTTTGGCCCTGAACAGGGAGCCGTGGCGGCCATCAACGGCGGTTTTTTCAATCGCAACACCCGCCAGCCGCTGGGAGCCATTCGTCGGGATGGCCGCTGGATCTCCAGCCCCATCTTAGGCCGTGGGGTCATCGCTTGGTCGGATGGGACGACAGGGCAATCCGTGCGCTTTGCCCGTTTGCAGATGCAGGCAGAGCTGCGCAACGACCTTGGGGATCGGATCCCGGTGGTGGGCATCAACAGTGGCTACATCCTGCCCGGAGTTGCCCAGTACACCCCTGATTGGGGATCCACCTACACCACCCAAACGGATGGTGAAATGCTCCTGATGGTGCGGCAGGATCAGGTGCAAGACATTCTGCCGGCAGGCCTGGCCGGTAGTTTGACGGTGCCGATCCCGCCCAACGGCTACGTATTGGCAGCGCGGGGTCTGGAAGGTGCCCTGGAAGCCGGCAAACTGATCGCGGGGGATCGCCTCAAGTTGAGCTGGACTGTGGATCCGCCAGAGCTGGCTGCCTACCCCCACATGCTAGGGGCAGGGCCGCTCTTGCTCTTGGACGGCCAAGTGGTTCTGGATGCCCAATTAGAGGGATTTCAACCCCTTTTCCGCCGCCAACGGGCTGCCCGCAGTGCCGTCGGTCAACTGGACAACGGACATTTGCTGTGGGTGACCGCCGGCAATGCCCAGGAAAACCAAGGGCTCACCCTGCTGGAGATGGCGCAGTTGATGCAGCAATTGGGCTGTCGCCATGCCCTGAACTTGGATGGGGGCAATGCTTCCACCTTGGTGCTGGGGGGAGAAACCGTCAATTTGCAACACCGACACCCAGAACAACGCACACCCCGAGTTCACAACGGCCTAGGGTTTTTCCCCAGTTCAAGTCGTTGACATACTTTCTGACATAGAGGGTAAGGGTTCTTGTTACCGAAAACAGCGGTGCCCATCTCCACGGTCGTTCGGGCTATTCACGCCAGAGAAAAGACTTGGCTCCAGTTGCACAACGGGATCCCGCCAATCTCAGAACCCAAGGCTCTAGAGCTTGTATAGGTTAGCCTTACGTGGGATCCAAACTAAATGGCCAATGCTTATTTCTCGTGATAGGAATAGAGATTAAACTGAGAACAAAAAATTAGCCTTGAGATCGACCAGAAAAATAATTGAAGAGATAACTTGGCGAAAAATAGTTCCAGGATATAGAGGTTACATAATTCTTTGCGTCCCTTCTCAAAAAATATCGTTGATAAGTTGTTTTTGATGAAGGCAATTAATGGATTTGCATTTCGTCGCTTTCGAAGTCAGAAATTAAGTTTAAGTTTTTGGACTTGCAGTCACACTTTTTCCAAAGTGAAGTCGAGACAACATGGGGGGCTCTCCGGCTCCTAGCCGAATAGATCCCCCGCTGGGCAAGGCTTTTGAGATGAGCAGAGCTTCGCCGCCATCTGGTGGCCAGGCCGCCGATATCGGTATTCCTGTTTGCAAGAGCTCATCTCATTCGGAAAACATTGATTCCTTGCTTGCATTTTTATAAGATACTTTTGTGCTTAAGTAAAATACCTCTACACTCAGATTTTTGTTTGGACTTGAACGTTAATTAAGATTTTGTTCAAAAGCTTTTCTTTTGGGCTCCTGCCTCTTGTGCCAAAAAGCTAAGATGGGCAAGGATTGTGTTTTCTGTCACTCTATTTGAGAGGATTTGTATGCCGGCCAGAAGCAAAACCAACTCGTTGACGGATACGCACAGGTGGTGTTTCATGGAATCCATAGCCAACGCTCTCCACCACTTGTAGGCCCTGTGAATCTGGAGCCCGCTTCCTTAATTCCCTTACGAGATCAAGCCGTGGTTTGCACTGCCTCTCCGAATCCTATGCCCTCCCCCAAGGATGCTGTTCCTGCGGCCCGGGTCAAGCAGCCTGCCGCTCACGACCGTTTCCTGCAGAGGGATGGAGCCTTCTCCACCCAGTTGATCCCCCAGGGATCCCTGCAGCTCTACACCCACCCCAGCCGGGGCATGTTTACACCCGTCATGGCTCAGGCGCTGCGGCTGGCCGGCCAGGGGACGCGGGTGTTGATCGTGCAATTTCTCAAGGGCGGGATCAACCAGGGGCCGGAAAATCGCCTCTCCCTGGGGCGATCCTTAGAGTGGGTTCGTTGTCGTCTGCACCGCTGCATCGATACGCCTCATCTGGAGCCCGAGGAGCGGGTGGCTCTGGATGAGCTGTGGCAATTTACTCAGGAGGCCGTCAGGAGTGGCCGCTACGACTTGGTGGTGTTGGATGAGCTGAGCTTGGCCGTGAAGTTGGGCCTGATCCCGGAGGCGCAGGTGCTGGATTTGATCGATCAGCGTCCGGCCTGGATGGACATGGTGATCACCGGGCCGGAGATGCCGGACTCCCTTCTGGAGCGGGCCGACTTGATCACGCAATTGCGCCTACGTGCAGGGATCCGTGCCGCTGATGCGAACGTTGCTTGTCCTCCCGATCCTCCTCAAGTCCCCTAGCTTTCCAGGGAGCCTGCTGCAGCCATGCTGAAAAACGACCGCTGGATCTGCGAGCAAGCGCGGCAAGGGATGATCGAGCCGTTCTGTCCTGAGCTGGTGAGGGCCGTTGAGTCTCGACCTGTTTTGAGTTATGGCCTGTCCTCTTATGGCTACGACATCCGCCTGTCGCCGGTGGAGTTCAAGATCTTTCGCCATGTGCCCGGTACGGTGGTGGATCCCAAGCGGTTTAACCCCAAGAACCTGGAAGCGGTGGAGCTGCACCACGACGAGATGGGGGATTACTTTATCATCCCGGCCCATTCCTACGGGTTGGGCGTGTCTTTGGAGCGGCTGCAAGTCCCGGATAACATCACCGTGATCTGCATTGGCAAATCTTCCTATGCTAGGGTGGGCCTAATTGCCAACCTGACGCCGGCTGAAGCAGGGTGGCGGGGCTATCTCACCCTGGAGTTTTCCAATGCCTCCAGCGCCGACTGCCGTGTGTACGCCAACGAAGGGGTGGTACAGCTTCTGTTTCTGGAGGGGGATCCCTGCCAGGTGACCTACGCCGACCGCGCCGGCAAGTATCAGGATCAGCCCCAGCAGGTGGTGGTGGCCAAGGTTTAGCTTAATCGGCGGGAAGCCCCGCACTGTATTGGTGAATTGTGTTGACTCAAGAGCCAATCAGTGTCGGGATGAAAGCCGTTCGTCCTACAATTGAGGAGAACAAGTTAAATCTCTGGAGAGGTTCCCGCCGTGGGTCGCACG
>NZ_JANSJB010000009.1:0-9618 GCF_047462355.1 Synechococcus sp. H55.9
CAGCGTCAGCGAAGCCTTATTTCACACCATCAGCAGCATAAGCCCCGTTAGGGTATAGAGATAGGGAACTCCTGCCAAAACAGCGCAAACAAAAACCCCCAGAAAACCTGGGGGAGGAGTGGTGTGTTGAGGTGATGAATACTCGCATGATATCCCCCCAATTCAGCGAGTAGGCCAACTCGGCGAGAGATCTCTGCGTTTTTTTGCAGAAATCATTGCAGATGCTGGAAAGCATCAGACACTAGAAGCCAGCGCACCAGAACAGAGCTTATTTTCATCTTGATCAGGTATAGTGCTTAGTTTTGGAAAAATATCTAATTAAGCACTAGGGGTAGAGAGGTCTGATAATGATTTTTTTAGGTGCCCGCCGCTGACACTAGGGGTTGTGTCAAGCCCAAATGAGCATAGAGGCGAGAAAAGTCAAAATTTGCTGACATTAGCTCCTGGATGCAGCGGACTTTCACCTCCTCATGGAGGCGAATTTGGCCAAAAACCCGTTCGATGCGGTTAATGGTGGTGAAAGTGTCCAGATCCACCGAGAGGATCGGCACTTCCAGCTCTTCTGCTCGAGATTGAATGCGGGGATCCAGAGGCAGCTTGCCGGTCAAGATCAGGCAGAGGGTGGAAGTTTCCAGGGCGGCCAGTTGAATATCGGTGCGGTCTCCGCCGGTGATCACCGCCTTGTGCTCCAGCTTGCGGAAGTACTTCAAGGCCGAGTTGACGTTCATCGCCCCCACGGCGATGTTTTCTACCATCAAATCCAGGCGATCTGGGCAGCAGAGCACCTCGGCCTCCAGTTGCCGCGCCAGCTCGCCGACGCTGATGCTGCGCAAAATGCGGTGGGAGGGCAAAATGCCCAAAACCGGGATCCCTTTCGCCTCCAGGAAGGGTCGAACGGTGGTCTTGGTGGGCTCCATCTGGTCGGGCGGCACATCGTTGAGCAGCACGCCGGCCAAATGGGATCCCAGTTGGCGGTGGGCAAAGAGAAGAGAATCGACCGCCAAAGGGGAGTGGTAGCGGTTGATCAGCAGTACCTGAGCATCCAGGGCTTGGGCCATTTTGGCCAAGGAGAGGCCAAACAACTCTCCCTCGTAGAGATCGGCGGGGCCCTCTAGCAGGATCAAATCCGCAGCGGATCCCTCGGCAAACTCCAGCAGAGGGGCAACGGAGCAGGCGGGGGCCAGCTTCTCCAGCGACTGCTGGATGTGAGCCAGCAACGCCTCTTCGTTGAGCTGGAGAAGCATGGGAGGCATCTGAGTCAGCCGCAGCGTCTCCGCTACAAAGCGCATATCCGGATCCATCCCTTCCGGGGAGCCATCCTCTCTAGCCCACGATCCAATCGGCTTGCTGTAGGTAACTTGCACCCCCTGCCGCTGCAAATGCTTGGCCAAACCCAAGATGGCTGCCGACTTGCCGCTGAAGGGCTCAGTAGAACCGATGAGAAGGAACTTGGACACGGATGGCTCCTGGCAACGCGAGAGACAGAGAACTCCGATACCCAGTCTAACGAAGACTGCCTTAGCTAACCGATTAAGATCGACTCTTCAGGGTAGGTCACCAACGGGCGGGGCTGCTGTTGGGCCAAAGCCAAGACGATGGTCAGTGCCCCCAAGCGGCCCCAGAACATCACCAAAACGATGATCAGTTGGCCAAACAAGTTCAGCTCCCCGGTAAACCCCGTCGAGAGACCGCAGGTGGCAAAAGCGGAGATCACTTCAAACAACACCGGATCCAGCCTGCTGTTGCCGTGGGAAATCAAGATCAGCCAGGCCGCCAACAGCACCACAAACAGAGAAACCGTCAGCACCGCCGCCGCCTTGCGCACCATCGAGGGATCCAAACTGCGCCCGGCAATCTGGGCGCTGGGCAGGCCGCGGGCATAGCCCCACAGGGCCAGCACCAACACCGCCAAGGTTCCGGTGGTGATGCCACCCCCCATAGAAGCCGGAGCTGCCCCGATAAACATGAGAGCCATCAGCAACAACCGACTTGCCGGGGTCAAATCCTCAATGGGGATCCCGGCGAACCCGGCGGTACGAGCCGAAACCGATTGAAAAAACGTCAGGCCCAAGCGGCGGGGCCAGTTCAGCTCCCGCAGGGATCCCTCGGGCAAACTCTCGGCCAAGAACATCCCCAAGCCGCCTGTGCAGAGCAAGACCACTACCACAACTAGAGTGATGCGGGTGTGCAGAGAGGGACGGTGGCCCCGCGGCCAAGTTAACAAATCCGACAAAACCGGGATGCCCAAGCCGCCGATAAAAATCAGAGCGCCCAAGATCGCCAGCGACAGGCCATCCGTAGGGATCCCCTCCTGCCCAAATAGGTCGAACCCCGCATTACAGAAAGCTGACACGGCGTGAAAAATGGCCAGAAAAACCGCCCGACCTGGCCCGTAGAGATCCCGCCAATGCACCCAGAGCAGCAGGGCCCCTCCCAGCTCGATCAGGGTGACCCCGATCAACACCCGCCGCGTCAATTCCAGAATGGCCCCCGGATCGATCAGGCCCAGCGAATTGCACAGCGCCAAGCGGTTGAGCAGGGAGATGCGCCGCCCGATCAGTTGGAACACCACCACCGCCAAAACCATGAAGCCCACCCCGCCAATTTGGATCAACAGCAGCAAGACGATCTGGCCGAACAGAGTGAGATCCTCCGCCGCCACAATCGTCGAGAGCCCCGTTACGCTCAGGGCGGACATGGCCGTGAATAGCGCCTCATTCCAGCTCAAGGGATCTCCGCGCCCGATCCCCGGCAGCATCAGCAGCAAAGTTCCCACCACCGCCAGCAGGCCCAACCCTGCGACCAGGCGCAGAGGCGGCGGCAGCGGGCGACGCCTGTCCCCAAAAACGAGCCGATGCAAGCGGTTGGCCGGGATCCAAGAGGACTGAGGCAGCATCAGGCGAGGGCTTCCCGCAGCTCGGGCAGACCCCCAGCCCCCAGCCCCCTCGGGTTGCGACGGCGGGACACAACCCTCTCTCATCGGATCCCCCCTTACATCTCGTTCAGCCGCGAGATATTGGTATTGGCCCCCAGCACCACCAGCAGATCTCCCTTCTCCAACAGGTAGTCTGCTGGCGGTGAGACCACCAACGATTGTTTTCGCTTCACCACCAAGACCGTGATGCCAAAGCGGCGACGCAAGTCTGACTCCGCCAGCGTATGGCCCACCAACGCCTCCGGCACCTCCAGCTCGGTAATGCCGTAGCCCGGCTCCAGCTCCAGTTGATCCAGGATCCCTGGTGCCGTCAACACCTGAGCCAGACGCCGGCCCGCCTCCTGCTCCGGCAACACCACCCGATCGGCGCCCACCCGCAAGAGAATCGAGCGCTGCCGCTCCGTCGAAGCCTTGCAAACCACGTTGCGCACCCCTAAGCTCTTGAGGGCCACCGTCGTCAGCAAATTGCTCTCGAAATCGCTGCCGATGGCCACCACCACCGTGTCGAAGGAGAGAATATCCACCGCTCGCAGCGCATCCTCATCGCTGGAATCCAGAGCCACCACCTGCGTCAGTTGATCCGCCAGACGCTGCACGATCTCCCGGCTGCGGTCGATCCCCAAAACATTGTGCCCCCGCTCCATCAGCGTGAGGGCCAAACTCGTGCCGAAGCGTCCCAGACCGATCACCGCATACTCGCGATCCGCTCGCCCCATGCGCCCCCTTGCCCTTTACTTCAAAACCAAACACCAATCATAGGCTGACGCAGCAGGGATCGGGCAGGGCTGAGATCCTAGGCAGACTCAGGCTTGGGCAGGGTGGAAGGGTGAGGGATCAGCTCGTGCGTGGAACGGCGCTCCACCATCTCGGCGGTGATGCGGATGTACTTTAGGTCACGGCGGGAGGGCGCCTCGTACATTACATCCAGCATTAGCTCCTCCACAATGGCCCGCAACGCCCGCGCCCCCGTTTTGCGACGGTAGGCTTCCTTGGCAATGGCAGAAATGGCAGCCGGCTCGAACTCCAGCTCCACCCCGTCCATGCGCAACAGCTTTTGCGCCTGTTTGAGAATGGCATTCTTAGGCTGCGTCAAGATGGCCTCCAGCGCCTTCTCATCCAGCGGATCCAAAGTGGCCACCACCGGAATTCGTCCCGTGAATTCGGGGATCATGCCGTACTTGATCAAATCCTCCGGCTCCAAAGCCTTGAGGGCGTTGGCCATGCGCTGCTCACGGGTAACTGCTAGCTGCTCCCCTGGCTTGATAAAGCCCATCGACTTTTTGCCGATGCGCTGCTCGATTACCTTCTCTAGGCCGACAAAAGCGCCCCCGCAGATAAAGAGGATATTCGAAGTATCGATTTGAATGCAGTCTTGGTAGGGGTGCTTGCGTCCGCCTTGGGGGGGCACGTTGGCGATGGTGCCTTCCAGCATCTTCAGCAAAGCCTGCTGCACCCCTTCGCCGGAAACGTCGCGGGTAATGGAGGGGTTTTCGCTCTTGCGGGCAATTTTGTCGATTTCGTCGATGTAGATGATGCCGCGCTGGGCTGCTTCCACATCCATGTCCGCCACCTGCAGCAGGCGCAACAGGATGTTTTCCACATCTTCGCCGACGTAGCCGGCTTCGGTGAGGGTGGTGGCATCGGCAACAGCAAAGGGCACATCCAACATGCGGGCCAGGGTTTCGGCCAGCAGGGTTTTGCCGGAGCCGGTGGGGCCGATGATCAAGATGTTGGACTTTTGCAGCTCCACCTCATCCAGCTCCGCAGCTCCGAGGCTGCTGGGGTTGGCCTTGGCCGCTAGGCGCTTGTAGTGGTTGTACACCGCCACCGACAAGACCTTCTTGGCCTTCTCTTGGCCGATCACATATTGGTCAAGATAACGCATGATCTCGCGCGGCTTAGGCAACTGCGCCAGAGAAGGCAGGCTGCGAAAAGATTTCTTGGTGGTTTCGCGACGACTGGGGGCAGGGGCAGTGGCAGCAGTAGCAGGAGGGTTGCCGTCGTAGAGCTCCTCATCCAAAATTTCGTTGCAGAGCTCCACACACTCGTCACAAATGTAGACCCCTGGCCCTGCAATCAACTTGCGCACTTGATCCTGGGACTTATTGCAGAAGGAGCACCTTAAGTGGGAGTCATATTTGGCCATGGGATCCTCGTTGCTGCTTGTTCTTGGCTATCCTATCCGGCAAAAGCCAGAGGAAGACTGGACATTCAAACAAATCAAAGCGTGGGGCAAATCGGCTATGAGAGTGTAGGAATGCCGAGGCGGGTGGAACTCACTGGTCTATCAGTCTAGCATCTCCGCTGGGCTTGTTCCCAGGCGAAGTGCTCAGAGATTCTTGTGAGATAACTGTGACCCCCCTAGACAGGTCTACAGAAAAACCGCCCGACTGAACGCCGAGCGGCAGATGGTGTGAGGAGTGAACGGAAACATGCGTCTCCGCTGATCCCATCATAGTAGAACTTACCCGGCCCTGGCAAAGATGGCTATCGAAGGCCAAGGGATCTTTCAGTTAAGTTGGATGCTTTCGGGGGGGTGTGACGGCCTTTGTTGGCAACCAAAAAGGGGAAGGAACTGTCCGTGTTTCGTTCGCTTCCCCCCTATTGGCGTCCACTCCTCACTAGAGTTGAATCATAAATCATCCCTGCCGTTAGAACAACCCACTTTCCCCAAGTTTTCTGGGGATCTACCCCTGTCAAGGCTGCGGATCACCGGATTCCAGGGCCAACAGCTCCGCTTCGCTCAGCAGGGGGATCCCCAATTCTTGCGCCTGCTTGAGCTTGGAGCCGGGATCCGACCCCACCACCACATAGTCGGTTTGGCGGCTGACGCTGGCGGTCACTTTGCCGCCGCGGCTCTCAATCCAAGCCTTGGCCTGCTGGCGGGAGAGGGTGGGCAAGGTGCCAGTGATTACAAACTTCTTCCCGGCCAGCACCTGGGAAACAGCAGGGGCCTTCTGCTGGGGCAGGGCAGGGATCCCCAGCTCCCCCAGCTCCTGCAACAACTTCTGGTGGGCGGGATCGGCAAACCAGGCCACCACCGCCTCGGCAATTTCCGCCCCTATCCCGTAGATCTGGGCGATGTCTTCAGCCCTGGCCTGGGCTAAGAGTTCTGGGGCGGGGAAATGCTGGGCCAAAGTCTGGGCGGTCACCACCCCCACATGGGGGATCCCCAATCCATATAGCACCCGCTCCCAGGGCTGTTGGCGGGAGCGCTGAATGGCCTGCACCAGCTTCTGGCTGGAACGGGATCCCATCCCTGCCAAACTCTCCAACTGTTCCGGGGCGAGGCGGTAGAGGTCGGCCACGGTGCGCACCCCCAGCTTTTCCACCAACTGGGCTACCCGCTTTTCCCCTAAGCCCTCGATATCCAAAGCGTCGCGGCTGGCCCAGTGCTGCAGTTCCCCCCTGATCTTGGCCGGGCAGTCTGGGTTGGGGCAGCGGGTTATCGCCTCGCCGGCAGGGCGAACCAGGGGGGTGTGGCATTCGGGGCAGTGGCTGGGCAGGCGGTAGGGAACAGCGTCGGGGGGGCGCAACTCTTTGAGGATCCCCACCACCTCGGGGATGATCTCCCCGGCTTTGCGCACGATGGCCGTGTCGCCGATGTGCACATCCAGCTCCTCGAGGCGATCGGCATTGTGCAGGCTGGCGCGGCTGACGGTGGTGCCGGCCAGAAGCACGGGCTCGAGCTCTGCCACCGGGGTGACGGCGCCGGTACGTCCTACGCTGGCAAAAATGGCGCGGATGCGGGTGGGAACTTCTTGGGCAGGGTATTTGAGGGCAATGGCCCAGCGGGGAAATTTTTGTGTAAAGCCGGCCTCCTCTTGCAGCCGCAAGGAGTTGAGCTTCACCACCACGCCGTCGCAGGCGTAGGGGAGCTGGGCACCCCGCCACCGCTCGTAAAATTGGATCACCTCCTGCAAGCCCCGGCACACCTGGGACAGAGGATTGACGGGCAATCCCAGCTCCTTGAGCCGCTGCAGACACTGCCACTGGGTTTGGGGGGGATCCCCGCTCGGCCAGCCTTCTGGCCAGTGGAGGGCATAGGCAAAAAAGCTGAGCTTGCGGGCGGCGACAACGCGGCTATCCAATTGGCGCAGGGTGCCGGCGGCGCAGTTGCGCGGGTTGGCAAAGGGGGGATCCCCAGCGGAGCGGCGCTCTTGGTTGATGCGCTCGAACTCAGCCAGGGCCAGATAGACTTCCCCCCGCACCTCCAAAACGGGAGGCGGATCTGCCGTCGCCAGCCGCAGGGGAATGGAACGAATGGCGCGCACGTTGGGGGTGATGTCCTCTCCGGCCTGACCGTCCCCCCGGGTAGCGCCCCGCTCCAAAAGACCATCGAGGTAGGTCAGGGCCAAGGCGGCGCCATCGATCTTCAGCTCACAGACGTATTCCAGCTCCTCCTCTGTCTCGCTGTCGCGGCCCAAAACTCGCAGCAGGCGCTCTTGCCACTCCTCTAGCTCTTCTGGGTTGAAAGCATTTTCCAAGCTGTGGAGGGGGATGCGGTGGAAGACAGTAGGAAAATGCTCTGCAGGTTTTTCTCCCACCCGCTGGGTAGGGCTGTCGGGGGTGACCAGTTCGGGGTAAGCCCGCTCCAGCTCTTGCAGCTCCCGGTAGAGGCGGTCGTAAACGCTGTCTTCCAGGATGGGGGCATCGTGGACGTAGTAGGCGATGCTGGCCTTCTGCAGCAGGGCGCGCAGCTCGCGGGCGCGCTCTTCCAGTCTGGGATCCATACCGTTTGGGTGAGCAAGATCTACCCCCAGGTTAGGGCTCCTGGGGAGCAAATAAGTAGGAGCCGATATTCTCCAAGCTGGGAGGATGCACGAAGGGGATGATCAAGATGGCCTGTTGGGAGAATCGCCGGGGGAGCTGGGCCAGAAGGGCTTGGTGGCGGCGGCGGAGGGCCTCTCCCAAGGGGGTGGAGTCCTCTAGCCAAACCCGATTGAGAACGGCGTAGGGATGGGGGATCCCCAGGGCATCCAACTCCGCCAAAAGACGCTCGGTTTCGGCCAGAACTGCCTGTTCGGGGTTGAAGACGGGGACAAAGCTAACAAACTGGGGATCCCGCAGCCGCCGCTGGAGCTGGCGCACCTGGGCCAAGAGATCCCGCAGCCGCTGCGCCCATTCCGGCCTGCCCACCACGTCGCGGTACTTTAGCCACAGCTTCAGGGCCAGGCTCACCCAGCCTTCTAGGGCCTGCGG
The DNA here is from genome assembly GCF_047462355.1 of Synechococcus sp. H55.9. Lineage (NCBI taxonomy): Bacteria > Bacillati > Cyanobacteriota > Cyanophyceae > Synechococcales > Synechococcaceae > Synechococcus > Synechococcus sp. H55.9. The sequence continues at coordinate 8,138 of NZ_JANSJB010000009.1, forward strand.
CATCTGCAAAAAGCGCAGGAGATGGCCGGTGGGGGCGGTATCCACCACCACCAGGTTGAACTGGCCGCTGGCTTCTTGTTCCAGCACCGTCAGCAGGGCCATCACCTCGTCTAGACCGGGAGGGGGCATCTGCAAAAGCTGCCGCCAAGCCTGGGGGTCGTACTGGACTTCCACCCCTGCCGTCCCCTCGCCTGCCAAAATGGCCGCCACCTCCTCCAGGTAGTCTTGGCGGAAGCGCTCCAGCACTGCCGCCGCCTCGATCTCCTGGCCCAGCAGGTTGGGCAAGAGAGGCAGTGGCTCCTGACCCAGCTTCGTCTGAAACAGATCCCCCAGCGAGTGGGCCGGGTCGATGGAGACCAGTAAGAGCCGCTGGTCGGGATGGCGCTGGGCCAAGTTCCAGGCTAGGGCCCCGGCCACCGTGGTCTTGCCCACCCCGCCCTTGCCCCCCACCAGCACAAGGCGGATCCCTTGGGCCAAAAAATCTGGAAGGCCCAAAGCCTGGCTCTGCCCAGAAGCAATCCCAAGGACTTCGTCCCGCTGCGGCGAAGGGGAGAGTTCCCCCGGGGCGGGGATCCCTGCCAACTGCGGCAGCACCTCTGGCAAAGGGCGAAGCTGCTGCACCAGCTTGTCCAGGGCCGTCGGCCCAATCGGCTCCTCCAGTTGATAGGGACAAACCCAGATGGGATAGCCAGGCAGCTCCTCTTGAAGCGTTTTTAGCCAGCGCCACTGCTCCTGCTGGCGGGCCAGGTAGAGAGGCGAGGGGCGGCTGGGGGTTGCTTCCGCTTTTTCCCCTGCGGCCGCCACCGTCCCTAGCAACACCTGGTTGACCAGAAGACCCCCCACAGGCACACGGCGGCTTTGCAGTTGTTGACAGAAGCGGCGGGTCTCCGCCACGCTCAACGGCTCCGGGATCAGCACCAGCCAAGCAGAGGTGCTCTCCGGGTCGGTGAGGCGGGCTTTGCCTCCCTCCAGCTCACTTTGTAGCCGGGTCAAAAAGGCATCGGCCTCATCCGGTCGATAGGTGCCCGTCAGGGATTGGACAACCTCGCGGTGCTTGGCCTGGAAGGTGGCAAACACCGCCAGCAGATTATCCAAAAAGTCGGGCAACTCCAACAGCCGCAGGGTGTGGCCAGTGGGGGCCGTGTCCAGGATGACTGTGTCCACCTCTTGGCCTGCCAGCAGGCGGTTGACCTCGAGGATGGCCATCAGCTCGTCCACCCCCGGCCAGTCCAGATCCCAAAGGGGCAACAGATCCTCTCGCCCCAGCCAACTGCCCCGCTCGGCAATGAGCTCCAGAGCAGGGCCGTAGGTCTGCTTGAAAGACTGCAGCAGCACCTCGGCCTGGAGAGCCCGCACCTGCAAGTTGGGCCATTCGCGCAAGCGGTGCGGAGCACTTTCCGGCAGGGGTTGGGGGGTGTCGGCCACCGGGATCCCCAGCACATCCCCCAGGGAGTGGGCCGGATCGGTGGACAGCAACAGCA
>NZ_JANSJB010000009.1:9718-17701 GCF_047462355.1 Synechococcus sp. H55.9
GGGTTGGGGGGTGTCGGCCACCGGGATCCCCAGCACATCCCCCAGGGAGTGGGCCGGATCGGTGGACAGCAACAGCAAACGGCGCTCTGGTTGCCTCTGGGCTAGGTGACGGGCTAGGGCACAGGCCAGGGTGGTCTTGCCCACGCCCCCCTTGCCGCTCAACAGCAGCAAGCGGCAGGAAGCCGAGAGCCGGTCAAAGGGGGAGTTGTCGAGCTGAGCGGGCTGCAAAGGGATCCCTCGCGCGCAGGTCACCCCTATTCTGGCCTGGATCTCCCTTGGGGATACCCCAGCCCGCCGAGGTGGGCTCTCGCCAACTCCAGTCGGCGGCGTCCTCTGTCCCAGGCCAGCAGCGCGTGGATCCCAAGCCAAAAGCCCGTCCACAGCCAGTTGTGCAACCAGATCTTGCCCAAGATGGGCAGGGTCAGGCCCTCTGTTCCGCCCAGCACCAGGCCGGCTGCCAAGATCAGCCCTTCAAAAGCAAGGAACCCTAGGATCAGCATGACCAGGATCCAAAGGTAATTGCGCAGCCATTGCCGAGGTTGGACAGGGTGGGGCTGGAAAAAGAGCGGGCGATAGCTGGCCAGCCACGCCACCCCCACCGTGCCGATCCCCAAGACCAACCCCCAAGCCAAAGAATCAGGGGTACGGGGATAGTTGTGCCAGGTGTAGCCAAAGATTTGGTTGGCCAGCCAAATCATCGAAGCGCTGACGATTGCCCTTTGGCGAGTTAACGTGGTGCCCGTGACGATGCCAACAGTTACAAAAGGCAGTGTACAGGTATAGGCAATGTTGCTAAGGCAGCCGATGGTGGTCAATAGGCTGGGCCAAAATCGACCTTGGGCTAGATCGCGGGTGGCTTGGATCCAAATGACCTCCGGGATCCCGCGGCGGGTTTTGGGGATGGACTGGACAAGAGCTTGTAGGCTGACCATAGGCTAATCCCCAGGAAAGAGGTGAGCTTTTAAGGGACACTTGTTCAGCAGGTGCTCCTGGACAATTTGCCGCGCTACTGGGGGTGTGACTTGCTTGTACCAGGTGCGGTCACCAGAGTAGAAAACCACCGGCCCTTGTTGGCAGACTTCTAGGCATCCTGAGGTGATAACCGGAACATCCAGATTGGCCTCGCGCAGGGCCGATTGCAAAGCTTCCACCACCGGCTGATAGTGGCGAGAAGGATAGCAGCGGCTGGAACGGCAAACCGCCAAATAGGGCCGCTTGAGAGGGTTATCTGCGTAAGGGATCCGCTCTTTTCCCTCGACGTAAATGGCTCGCAGGCGTTCATAAAGGGAAAGCTGCTGATAGTCGGCTTTGCCTTCGGGCAGGTAGTCTTCTCCTGGCCCCAAAAAGGGACTGGGCAAAAAGATCTGCAGCAGCGATTCCTCTGCCCCGTTCCAAAACTGGATCCCCCATTGGCGAGGCTGGCCCTGCGGATTGAGGCGGCGATAGAGTGCGGCGCGGCCGACCAATCTTTTGCGGCGCAGCTCAGGAGGAGTTCTGCGGTAGGGGCCGCCCTGGTGTTCCTCCAAACACAGATGCAAATGCCAAGTTTCCGTGGCCACGGTCAAGTAGCCGTCGTAGAGCACACAGAGAGTAGGGGGATCCTTGAAGGCCGCTTCCAGGACGCCACCCTCCACCACCTGGCCCACTTGGATCTCGGCCCAGCGCTCCTGAAAGAGCTCATAGAGCAGCGGCCCAAGACAGTCGATGTGAGCCGGGATCCCTTCGTAAACGGTTGTCCAGCCGGTGGGGGAAACCTCTTGCCAAGTTTGGTTTAGGGGTGTGACCCAGGGATTGAAAACAGCCATAGGTTGCTCCTATTGGATTGGCGGAATGCGGGCAATCACCCCCTTTTTGATGGGGCGCTCTGCCCAGGGCAGGATCCCATCGGGCTTTGTCAAATACAGCTCCGCCGTTTGCAAGATTGGCTCCACGTCTTTTGGATCGAGATCGCCAAAGACATAGGTCATCTTTCGGGGGGCTGCCAGCGCAACCACACAAGCGTGGCTGCAGCCGCTCATACAGGCAACTGGCTTCAGTTGCAGTTGGGGATTGAGCCTTTGGGATTGCAAGGCAGCTAGGAGCATTTCTCCCTTGCTGATCCCTTCTTTTTGGCCGTTGACCCAGCGAGATCCACAGGTGGTGCAAACCCAAAGGCAATGTTTAGACTCAGCTTGAGCCAAAGTTGTCGATGGAGAAATAGAGGGAAAGTTGGTCGCGCTCACCATAGAGTTGTATCCAAACTCCACTGCAAAGCAGACAATTCCACTAGGGCAGCTTGTTCTAGATAGTTAGCCAAAAATAGCCCGAGAGGATGCTAAAATTGCCCCCGCAAGCTCACCCTCAGCGTGCGGCCAACGCCGGGATAGCCGGGGAAAACTTCATACTGCTCATCCAGCAGGTTGTCGATCCCCAACTCTAGGCTCAGGGCCTCAGTCAACGGGATCCCTCCCCGCAAAGCCACGGTGGTATAGCCTGGCAGGGATTCCGTATTGGAGTTGTTGGTAAAAAAGCTCCCAATGTGATGAACCAAGATCGAGCCGTACCCGCCCTGCTCATAGCGATAGGTTAGGCCTAGGTTGAAGCTATCGGCTCCCACAAAGGCTAGCTGTTTGCCAACTGTGGCCGGGTTAAGTGCAGCGCGGATGATGGGATCATTGAGGGTGTAGTTGGCAAAAAGCGTCCAGTTTTCCCCCAAACGCAAATCCAAAGCCGCTTCCAGGCCGGTGTATTCGACCAGCCCAATATTCTCATAGGTTCCCTGGCGCGGCCCCAGGCTGACAAAGGTGATGCCATCGCGGATGCGGTTGTGGGCAAACGTTAGCCGCAGCAGGCCAAAATCTCCCAGGCTCTGATCCAAGCCAACGTCAAAGCTCTCCCCTCGCTCTGGGCGGAGATTGGGGTTGCCATCCACTTCAAAAAAGCCTCGCAGCCGAAAGAATAATTCCGAGATCAAGGGGGTGCGAAAGCTGCTGGCGTAGTTGGCTCTCAAGGTGGTGCCTTCCGCCACTGTCCAACGGATCCCCACAGCCGGCGAGGTGGCCGAGCCATTGGCCAAACTGCTGAAGTCCTGGCGCATGCCCAGATCAAGGTGGAAGTTGGGATCCGGGCTGTAATCCAGGCGGGCAAACAGGGCGCCCTGGTTAACCGTATCGTCGTAGTTGATATTGGCAGAACCGTTGGCAAAGGAAAAAGTTGTATTGCGAGCTGAGATGGAGCGATAATCTACCCCCAAAGCTCCCTCTAGGTTTTCGCCGGCTTGCCAAGCATACTGCAGCTGGGATCCCCAGCCATTGCGCAGGATGACGTCGCGGGATCCCTGGCTTTGCGGAGCACTGAAACGGTAGTTGAGATCGTCAAAAAAGACTCTTGCCTGCAGGGATCCTGTTGCCTGAGTCCACAGCCAACTGAGATCCAGCAGCAGATCGTTGGTGTTTTGCTCTGCATCGGGAGAGGGAAATTCCACACTGCTGGGCACACGAAAGGCTTTATTGAGGTAGAGGGCGTTGGCTGTTAGGACTTGGTCTTTGGCCAGTTGCCAGGTAAGCTTGGCCTGCAAGTTGTGGTACTCCACCGCCGAGTTTTCCCGCTTGCCTGACTTGCCCAGCCGCTCAATTGCAAAGGGAAAGTCGTTGTTACTTTTCAGACGGCGATAGCTGAGCACCCAGCCCAGATCCTGGGCTTGGCCCCGACTTTGGATCCCTTGCTCATTGAGGCCGTAGCTGCCGACCGCCGCTTCCAGCACCGTCTCCGTTTCTGGCTGTGGCTCCACCGTAACGATGTTGATCACGCCGCCAACAGCATCCGAGCCATACAGAGTAGAGCCGCCACCGGGAGAGACTTCAATTCGCTCGACAATATCTGTGGTGAGTTGAGAGAGGTCAAACCCGCCAAAGAAGCCCAGATCGTTGAGGGGGCGGCCGTCCAAGAGCACCAACACCTGCGCCGTTCGCGCCCCTCGCATGAATTGAGAGCTAAGAGCTCCCAACTGAGTTCCCGCTGTGCCATCGCTGAGGATCCCAGGCAGATAGCGCAGGGCTTCTTGCACCGTCCTTGCCCCTTGCTCGCGCATCTGCTGGCGGGTGATGACATAGACTGGGCGCGAAGAGTCCCGCAGCAAGCCAGGGCGGCGAAACGGTGTGGTGACGGGTTGATTGAAAATCTCGGCACTAAGACTGGTGTCCAAGACCGCTTGCGCCCAGGCTGGGATCCCCAAACTCCAGCTCCCCAGCCCAAGGCTGAGACATACAACAATTACTTTCATCCGGTTTCTCCTGCTTCCGTGCGACGCGGAAGAGCTAAGCTGTGAGCCAAAGCCGCAGGCGGGCATCCTGACTGAGGGCCTTAGCCCATCACAGTTGCGGCACAGCGCCGGATTTGCACCGGACTTTCCCCATTGCTTGCCCTGGCTGATCCCCAGAGCAACCTGACGGCACGGCTTTCTCCGCAGTCCTTTTGGAAAAAGCCGTGCTAGGCATCATACATCCCCTGCTGGGGAGTTCCTATCCTGCCGGGGGGGATCCCTGGGCAGTGATATCAACGGAAGATCATCTCCGCCACTGCGTCAAAGCCGGCGTCCAACAGGCGATCCAGGACTGACTGGGCCTGGCTGCGGCTGTCGTAGAGGCCGGCCTGCAGCATCGTCCTGCCGTTGAACACGGTCTCCACTGCCTCAGGGACGAGCTGCCGCAGCCGCTGCAAATCGTCGCTGCCCTTGGGGGTTACCAAGACGCGAAACTGGGTTGCCGCTCGCGTCAGCGGGACGGAGTCCTTGTCGGCAGCCTGGGCAGGAGGAGCTGGGGCCGAGCTTGAGGGTGCAGAGGAGGAGGTAGGAGGGTTTTCTCTGGCTTGGCGGCGGGCCGGCGGCGGCAGCAGGGCGGTGATGTCGGTAAGGGGAGCTGCAGAGGCCTGGCGGACAGGGGCGGCAGGAGCCGGCTCAACCGGCTGGGCAGGCGTGGTAGAGCCATCGGGGGTGAAGGGGACGGCAACAAACTCCTGGGGTTGCGTGCTTGACGGCTGGCTGGGGCCGCTGGGCAAAATACGCCCTCCCGAGCCCGCTGCAGGAGGGGGAAGGGGGGCCGTCGATTGCGGCACCGCCACCACCGGTAGGTTTGTGGAAGTTTCGGCTGGCTTGGCCACCGCCGGCTGGGGATCCCGGCTGGGAGCCGGGGGGGCGCTGGGCAGCGTCAGGCCGCCGGCAGCAATGGGTGGTGGGGCGCTGCTGGGCAGGGCAGCAACCGTGGTTTGGCCCGCTAGATCCAGCTCCCCTTTGGTTTTGCCCGCCAGTTGGTTGCCGTTGGCGTTGAGGCGCAGGCCGCGGGTGGCGTTGTGGATGTCGTACTGGCCGTTGCCCTCAAAAATGTTGTTGCCGGGATCCGAGGCCGTGCCCAGATCGGGCTGGGCGTTGGTGATAGCTGTCAGGCCAGTCTCCAGGTTGCGGGCAATGAGATTGTTGCGCAAGATGGGCCGGGCGCTGCCGCCAACCACAATGCCGGTGCGGTTTTGCAGGATGCGGTTGTTGCGCACCATCGGCGCCGAGCGCTGGTCGATGGTGAGGCCAAAGCCGGTCTCTTGGAAGAGGTTGTTGACAATGGTAGGCTGGGAGGTGCCCAAGACGGAGATGCCGTTGGCCCCATTTTTGTAGAAGCGGTTGCCCTCTATCCAGGGGTTGGAAGCGCCAGCAATGAAAATGCCGTCGTGGATGCTGCCCACAAAGCTGTTGTTGAGAATGCGGGGGGAAGCCGATTCTATCCAGAGGGCATAGCCGCGCCGCCCCTGGTTGCGCAGGGTAACTCCGCGCACCTCTGAGCCGGTCTCGGCCAGCAGAGCAACATTTTGCCGGGCCAGGGTCGGGCTCATGTAGGTGCCGCCGCCATCGATCAGGTAGCCCTCCCCTAGGTTGGACTCGTCCCCGCGCAAGATAAGGCCAGCTTTGAGGCGGATGGGGAAGACTTCGCCGCTTTCTGCGCTGTAGATCCCCGGCAGCAGCTGGATGATGCTGCCCGCTGGCGCTTGTCCGATGGCATGGGTGATGGTCTTGAAGGGGTTGTTGCGGGATCCATCCCCTTGGGTATCGCTGCCGTTGGCGGCATCGACAAAAATGGCCGGGCGGTCGTCCGGCAGCGGTGGCGCCTGGGGCAGGGCCTGCTTCTCCAAAAGGCCGGTGTCCAGGGAAGTTTGCGCCCAACTGGGATCCCTTCCTGCCGCCAGCAGTAAGCTGGTGCTCAACAGCAGAGAGGCGGCCAGTCGTGCCAGGGTTGGGGAACCATGACGCTGCAACCACAAGTCAGGCAGGACTGCTGTAAATTGGTGTTCGCCGGATTTCTGCAGACGGATAAACGATAAGGAAGCGATCATAGGAGTCATCCTCACACCAGGCTGGGCCAGAGAAGGAAGGAGGGTCGAGGCTATCCTACCAAACCCGAGAGGCGGGATCCTGCCCTCTTCCCCAACTCCAAATACGGACTGACGCAGGCTTTTTTTGTAGATCCAACGCTACCCCTAGAGTATACCCTTGCCATGACCGAAGAAGCCCTTGCCCGCGAAGGCTCCTCCCAAGAGTTGCCGCTGGCTTCCCTCTCGTCTGGGCGCCCCCTGCTTAATCTGCTGCTGTTGGGGATCCCGGCGGGGCTGCTGGCGCTGGCGGGGTTGACGGGGCAGCCGGCCCTGGGCTGGGGGGCGGTGCTGGCTTGGCTGGGCTTGGCCGGCTGGTGGGGGCAGCCGCTCTGGGTGCAGATTGGGCGCGATCTCTGGCAGTGGCTAACCACGTGGCCCAGCCTGGGATGGGCGGCAGCAGCCCTCGGCTTGGCCGTGGCAGGAGCAGTGGTCTGGAGTGGGGTTCTCTCAACCCTGCGATCCCTGAGCTGGGAGGCGATTGGGGCTTTGGGGGAGGTGTTCGGCGCTACCGGGCAGATCTTCATCGCTCTCCTGGCCGCCTATATTGCCTGGCGGCAGTACGTTATCTCCCGCGACCTCACCATCCAGCAGAACACCATTACCCAGCAGCAGACCATCGACGCCTACTTCGAGGGCATCTCCAACCTGGTTCTCTCCCCTGATGGGCAGTTGGACGACTGGCCCCTGGAGCGGGCCATCGCTGCCGGGCGCACGGCGGCGCTCCTCAACGGCGTGGATCGCTTCGGCAAAGCCAAGATCCTGCGTTTCCTCTCCACCGCCAATTTGCTCAGCCCCCTGCGCCGCGACGAACACCTGGGCCGGCCCATCTTGGACGGCAAAGGCGGCTACCAGCGGGATCGCCTCAACGGGATCCGCGTGGTTAACCTGGGCACCATGCTGGAAGGGGCCGACCTGCATGGCACCCTGTTGCGGGGGGTGGACTTCAGCGAGGCCAGCCTGGAAAGAGCCAACCTGCAGGATTGCGATCTCAGCCACACCAACCTCTGCGGGGCCAACCTGCGCAATGCCGACCTGCGCGGGGCCGATCTCTACCGCGCTTTGCTGTTTGTGGGATCCCTGCAGACCGCTTCCCCGGCCCAGCCAGGACAAAAGCCCGATTTCAAAACGGGAGCCTATGCCGGCGCCATCGTGGCCGGCGCGGACTTCCGCCGGGTGCGTCGCCTTTCCCCCGAACAAAGAGCCTACCTGGCCACCTGGGGGGCCAAACTGGATCCCGACCCTTCGCCCCCCAATTCCCGCTTGGATCCCGGCGGCAAAAGCGAGCCCTTACCCCCTCCTGCCGAGCCGCCGGCCTCGCTACGGCCCTGATCCAGAGCAATGGCCGGCAACCCTGGGTTCAACGCCAGCGCTGCCGTGGTCATGGCAAACAGCCACGAAACAGCTTGTGAGTTGATCCCAGCTCCCCTCTCCCTCTGGGAGAGGGGCCGGGGGTGAGGGCAGTCCCTCTGGGAGAGGGATCGGGGGTGAGGGCAGTCCCTCTGGGAGAGGGGCCGGGGGTGAGGGAATGCTCCCTCTGGGAGAGGGGCCGGGGGTGAGGGAATGCTCCCTCTGGGAGAGGGGCCGGGGGTG
>NZ_JANSJB010000009.1:17801-24551 GCF_047462355.1 Synechococcus sp. H55.9
GAACCGTTCACGCTAGCTTGAAATAGCCCTAATCCCTCAACTTTTGCCCATGGCCCGCTTGTTCACCAAGTTCTGGCTGCTGGAGCGCTACCTCTTTGGACAGATGCTCACCCCCCTTTTGGCCGGTATAGCTGGGGGAACCCTGCTGCTTTTGGCGGGCCGGCTCTTTACCCTGGCCGAGCGGCTGGTCGAGGGATCCGTACCGCCCCTGACGGTGTTGCGGCTCTTGATGTTGGATCTGCCGGAGATGGTGGTGCTGGGCATGCCCATCGCTGCTTTTTTTGCCACCATGCTCACCTTGGGCAAGCTGAGCGGCAACAGCGAGATTACCGCCATGCGGGCAGCCGGGATCCCGTTTACGCGCATCTTTCGTCCCCTGTTGCTGGTGGGGCTGCTCATGAGCCTGAGCGCTTTTTTGATCAGCAACGTGCTCTTGCCGGCCAGCAAACGGGAAATCCGCCGCATTGACCAGCAGGCGCTCCTGGCCCAAGCTACAAGCCCGGTGCAATACGACGTCTTTTTCAAGACCGCTCGCGTTGGCGGGACGGAGTCCTTAGACAACCTCTGGTTTTTCATCCGCCAGGTGGATCCGCGGCTGAATACCATGCAGGATGTCACTATCCTGCGGGTGGATCCCTTGCCGGGGGGCAAGTACCGGTTGGCGGAAGTGACGCTGGCGGCCCAGGCGGTGTGGAATGGCCTGGACTGGACCCTCAGCGAAGGAGTGACCCACCGCTACGGCCCCGATGGCCTCAGCCTGGCCGAAGAGCCCTTCGACCGCAAGCCGCTGGCGGTCTCCCAAGATCTGGCCGCCCTGTTGCAGCCGCCAGTTCCCCCCAACGAGCTCAGCCTACCGGAGCTGGCGGAGCGCATCTCCCGCCTGGCCCGCTCCAACCTCAATACCCAGCCCTTGCGCACCGAGTTCCACATGCGCTTTTCCCTGCCCCTGGCCAGCTTTTTTGCCGTGCTGATTTCCCTTCCCCTGGGATCCAGCACCGCTCGCCGTGTGGGCCGCTATGGCGGCGTCGTCTTCGGGATCCTGTTGGTGTTTGCCTACTACGTGGTGCTGAGCGTATCTCGCAGCCTGGGAGAAGCAGGAGCCCTTCCTCCCTGGGCAGCAGCCTGGAGCTTCAACCTCCTCTTCGGTAGCCTCGGCCTGCTGCTCTTGGCCCGCTTCCTGCGCTAGGGATCCCTTCCGGGCGGAGCAACCCCCAACCTAGCCAGGGATCCACCGGATCCCTTCAACACAGTTTCCGTCCCCTTGCGGGGAAAAGGTAGGGATTTTGGCCGGTCTGCGCAGGCCAGGGATCCCATCCCAGCGCCGGTCTGTCTAGACTGGAGAACAGCCCTGTGGGGATCCCTATGCGCATTGGCGTGCCCAAAGAGATCAAAGAGCAGGAGTTTCGCGTCGGCCTGACGCCGGCGGCGGTGCGGGCCTTGACTGAGCAGGGGCACCAGGTGTGGGTGGAGACCCAAGCCGGCCAGGGGGCGGGCTTTAGCGACGAAGACTACCAAAAAGCGGGGGCCAAGCTGGCCGCCACACCGGAGGAGATCTACCGGCAGCAGTTGGTGGTGAAGGTCAAAGAGCCCCTGCCCGCCGAGTATCCCTTGCTCCATCCGGATCTCATCCTGTTTACCTACTTGCACCTGGCGGCCAGCCGCGAGCTGACCCAGGCCCTGCTGCGTTCGGGGGCCACCTGCCTGGCCTACGAGACGGTGGAGCTGCCCGACGGATCCCTGCCCCTCTTGATGCCCATGAGCATGATTGCCGGGCGGCTGTCGGTGCAATTTGGCGCCCACTACCTCACCCGTCAGCAGGGGGGGCGAGGCGTGTTGCTGGGCGGGATCCCAGGGGTGCCGCCGGGGCGGGTGGTGATCCTGGGCGGGGGCACGGTGGGCACGGAGGCGGCCAAGATGGCCGTCGGGCTGGGGGCGCGGGTGCAGATTCTGGACATCAACCTGCAGCGCCTCAACGAGCTGGAGCTGATCTTCGGGTCGCGGGTGGAGCTGCTCTACAGCACCGCCCAGAGCATCGAGGAGTGCGTCCGCGAGGCCGACCTGGTGGTGGGAGCAGTGTTGGTGCCGGGCAGCCGCGCCCCGGTTTTGGTGAAGGAAGAGCTGGTGGCCCAGATGCGGCCCCGCTCTTTGATCGTGGATGTGGCCGTGGATCAGGGGGGGTGCATCGCCACCACCAAGGTCACCACCCATGCCCAGCCGGTTTACGAAGCCCACGGAGTCTTGCACTACGGGGTTCCCAACATGCCGGGGGCCGTCCCCTGGACTTCGACCCAGGCGCTGGTCAACGCCACCCTCCCCTACGTCCTCAAGTTGGCCAACCTTGGCTTGAGCGCCGCCCTGGAGCAGGATCCGGGCCTGGCCAAGGGGCTCAACATCCGGGGCGGAAAGCTCATCCACCCGGCGGTGCGGGCCACCTTTCCCGACTTGAGCTAGCTTGGGCCAGCTTTCCCGTCGGGATCCCTCCCGCTACTGCCGCCAGGCCAAGAGGTAGCGCTCCAGAGCGGCGAAAAAAGAGTAGAGCAGAACACCCATGAGGCCGAGGGCAACCAAGCCGGCAAAGGCCAAGGGCACATCAAAAGAAGAGCTGGCGGACACAATCAGGTAGCCCAGCCCGCGGTTAGAGGCCACCGTCTCCGCGATCACCGCGCCGACAAAGGCCAGCGAAATGGCCACCTTCAGCGAGGCAAACAGATAGGGCAAGCTGTGGGGAAGCCCCACCTTGAGGAAGATTTCCCAACCGCTGGCCCCCAGGGAGCGCAGCACATCGCGCATTTCTGGCTCCACCGTCTCCAGGCCCACCGCCACATTCACGGCAATGGGGAAAAAGGCCAGCAAAAAAGCTGTAATCACCGCCGGGATCATGCCCAGGCCAAACCAAATCGCCAGCAGCGGCACCAGGGCCACCTTGGGGATGGTATTAAACCCCACCAGCAGTGGGTACAGACACAGATGGGCCAGGCGGGAGCTGCCGATAAGGGATCCCAGCAAGATCCCGCCCACCAAAGCCAGCCCAAAAGCCAGCAGGGTTGAGCTGAGGGTAAACAGCGAGTGCCCCAGGATCACCTCGTCCCACTCCTGCATCGACTGCCAGATCGCGCTGGGCGCAGGCAAAACAAAGCGGGGAACCTGCAACAGCCGCACCCCTGCCTCCCAAAGGCCAAGGGTCAGCAGCAGGGTGACCACCGGCAGGAGCAGCGAGGCCGCTTTCGTCTGGAGAAATCGGTCAAAGGAGTTTTTCATCAGGGTTGCGCGGCGATCTATCGAGAAAACTTTGGTTAGCTGCTGCGCCGTTCGCGTCAGCGGGACGGAGTCCTTATGTGCTTGCGCACTTCCGCAACCAAGTGGTGAAACTCGTCCGTCAGGCAGATCTCCAACGGGCGCGGGCGGGGCAGATCCACCTTGAGGGTAAAGACAATCTCGCTAGGCCGCGACCCCATGACATAAATGGTATCGGAGAGGAAAACCGCCTCCCGCAGATCGTGAGTGATGAGAATAGCCGTGCAGCCGGTGCGCAGCCACAGCCGCTGCAACATCTCCCACATCTCCTCGCGGGTGAAGGCATCCAGGGCGGCAAAGGGCTCATCCAGCAACAACAGCTCCGGCTGGTGGATCAAAGCTCGACAGAGGGCAACCCGCTGCCGCATCCCCCCGGAAAGCTGCCAAGGATAGGCTTTTTGGAAACCATCCAAGCCCACGGCGGCCAACAGCTCCAGCGCCGACTTTTTGTGCTGAGCCAGGTTTTGCCGGAAGGTGCGCTTGTAGGGCTCTACCACTTCCAGAGGCAGCAACACGTTCTGTAAGGTAGTGCGCCAGGGCAGCAGCACCGGATTTTGGAAGGCCATGCCCACCCTCTTGAGGGGGCCGGTGACGGGCTGCAACCGAAAGTAAAGGGTGCCGCCGTGGTTGGTGTTGAGGCCGGCTATCATCTTCAACAGAGACGTCTTGCCGCAGCCGCTCGGCCCCACAATCGAGACAAACTCCGAGTGGGCCACCGAAAAGCTGAGGTCGCGGATGATCGTGACCGGGGATCCCTTGCCGGGGTACTGCAGGGAGACGTGGCGCAGCTCCAGGATAGGCTTGTCCAAGAGCCCAAGAGAGACACTGCTCTGGGCCACCTGCTGCGACTCCAACATCGACTCAACTCCGGTGGTTTTCACGGCCAGCCTCCTTCCCATTACACCAGAGAGGAGAGCAACCAACTGTATTGCCCAATACTCTGCCGGCCAGCGGCGAGGCCGGTTCTTCGGGGCTGTCGCCTACTGGTGCTCGAAGACGTTGCTATATCCCAGCAGATCCAGCTCCACCAAGGTGGGCAGGTGTTGAAAACAGCGCTGCGCCAGCTCCCAGCGCTCCTCCCGCTGCAACATCTGGGCCAACTTGTGGCGCACCGGGATCAAATAGCGGACATCGTTGGCCGCATAGTCCAACTGCTCCGGCGAGAGGGACTGGACAGCTCCCCAGTCGGAGCTTTGGGCGGCTTTGTTTAGCTCCACCCCGCACAGCTCGCTCACCACGTCCTTCAGGCTGTGCTTACTGGTGTAGGTGCGGGCCAGCTTGCTGGCTACCTTGGTGCAAAAGACCGGCCAGGCCTGGATCCCCAGGTGGTAGCGCAGCATGGCCAGGTCAAAACGGGCGTAGTGGAAGATCTTTTCGATGTTGGGATCCGTCAGCAGCCGCGCCAAACGGGGGGCCTGCTTCACGCCGCGGCTGAGCCGCAGCAGCACCACCTCGCCGGCAGCGTTAGCTATTTGCACGACGCAGAGCCTGTCCCGCTGCGGGATCAAGCCCATCGTTTCGGTATCCACGGCCAACTGGGATTCGCCGGCCAATGCCTCCACAACCTCTAGAGCGAGATCTTCATCACAAAGCTGAAAAGGCTGCAGGCCCACGCCGGCTCCCTCAAAAGAATGGTTTGGCTGTAGAACCAAGCAACGGCGGCTTAGGCAAACTACCAGCTCGACTTGACCACGCCCGGCAGCAGGCCGCGGTGGGCCATTTCCCGCAAGCTGTTGCGGCAGAGCCCGAAATCCCGGAAATAGCCGCGGGGACGCCCGGTTTTCCAGCAGCGGTTGCGCAGGCGGGTGGGCGAGCTGGCCCGAGGGAGTTTTTGCAGTTGAGCATGCAGCTCCATGCGGGTGACCTGGTCGATGTTGGGATCGGCCATGGCCGCCTTTAGTTGTTGGCGCTTCTCCCGATATTTTTCGACCAAGCGCTGGCGCTTTTTCTCCCGCTCGATCATGCTCTTTTTAGCCACGGCTCACCTGTTTCTCCCAATTTTTCAGCTTATCTAGAATAGCGAGAAGCCCTCCCCTCAGGCAAGGGGATCCCAGAGCCGGCCATCCTCGCCGCTCCCCTTGCTTGGGCTCCGTAGGATCCCTGAGGCCAGCCTCTTGGCTTAGGGGCAATCTCTTTCTGTAGGCAAGGTTGGTGGTGGGTGATGACCCTTTCCAAAGTGATCTCGTTTGTCGCCGCCAAGTTCAAGGTTTCCCCAGAGCAGATCGAGGCCACCCGCGTGATCCTCCACAAGCCCCCGGCTTTGTTGGCGGTGCTCAAGTCGGCTCCGCCGCTGCCCAAAGAGGTTTTGCAGGATCCCAGCTTGGCTTATATCTATCCGGCCACTTTTATTCAATGGTCGAAGTGCATGCATGGCCTGGCGGAATGGGATGATGTGCCCGCCCTGAGCTACGCCGACTATGTGGCGCAGATGGAGCTGACCTTCCTGCCGACGGATATTGCTGTCGAGGCCGCCAACAGGGACTAGCGCAGGCGAAAAACCCGTTCTGAGGCCTGGCGGACAAACTCCTTGAGCCAGCCCGCTTTTTGGGTGCTCTCCACCTGGGCCCTGACCACCGCCTGCATCCCCCCTTCCCCCCAGCTTTGGTTGCGCTGGAAATACTCGATGAAGCTTTTGCCGGCAATGCGGGTGAGATAGCCGGCGCTGGCCGCCTGGATGGGGGCTGTCGCCAAAAAACCGACCACGCTCACCTCAGCCACCGTAGCCAGGAGCCCGGTGGTCAGTTGGATCGCCCCTTCCACCAGCCCCAGGCCAGCCAGGGTCTTGGCCAGGGACAGGGCCAGTTCCCGCCCCTGCTGCAGGTTCATCTGGCAGCCGTAGAGGGATCCCAGCTCCACCACCATCTGGGCGTTGATGGCGGCAATGGCCAGCAGATCCAGCGCCGGGATGGGGTTGACAAACACGACGCCGGTCACGATCCACTGAAAGCGATCGATCACCTCCTCCGCCTGGCGGCGCAACTGCGCCTGGATGATCCGCTTGGCCTCTTCCCCCAACTGCTGCGATTGCAGCAGGGCATTGTCCAAGGCCAGGGATCCCCCTTCGGCGTAGAGCACCGCCTGGACGCGATCCCGCACCGCTGCCACCTCGGGCTCCGGTTGCCAGGTTTGGGATCCCAGCCGCACGGGGGCCGGGTCAGCAGCAGCCAGCAGCACATCTTCCGGTTGGATCAGGGGGTAAACCCGTTCCCGCAGGCGCTGCAAGAGGAGCTGCCGTTCTTCCGAGGTGTAACGGTCGATTTTGTTGAGCACCAGCAGAGCCCGCTTGCCCAGGGCGATCAACCGGCGCAAGGGATCCACCTCCGACTGGCGCAGATCCCCATCCACCACCACCAACAGCAGCTCGGCGGCCTGCGCCTGCGCCTGCGCCTCCTCTTCCCGCATCGCCCCTGCCGGCCCGATCTCCAAAATGCCCGGGCAGTCCACGATCTGCACCGG
>NZ_JANSJB010000009.1:24651-30180 GCF_047462355.1 Synechococcus sp. H55.9
GCCTGCGCCTCCTCTTCCCGCATCGCCCCTGCCGGCCCGATCTCCAAAATGCCCGGGCAGTCCACGATCTGCACCGGGTGGGGGATCCCGGGCAAGTCCCAATCGTAAACCGCCACCGTCTGCGTGGTGCCCAGCGTTGCCCCCACCGCCCCCACCCGCCGCCCCAGCAGCGCGTTCACCAGCGAGGTTTTGCCCGCCGATCCGGTGCCGAAGACCACCACCTTCAGTTGGGGCCGGGCCAACTGTTGGGCCAGCCGAGCCGACCGCTCCGCCAGCGCCGCCCGCGCCACCTGATCCTGGATCTGCGCCATCTGAGCTTCTAGGTGCACCAGGTTGCGCCGGGCTGCCTCCCACTTCTCGGCAGGGGTCTCCGGGGAGGCTGGCCTGGGAAGCCTCTCGGTTTTAGGGGCGGGGCGGAACAGAAACAAGTAGTAGATGGAAGCGGCCAAAAACACCAGCAGCAGCAACACCAGCACCCCGATCAACAGCCCCCCCAAAATCGGGTGGTAGCGGGTGGCGTAGTACAGATCCAAAAACGATTGGATCAGCCAGACAATCAAGCCCGTGAACGAGGCCAGCAGCGCCAACAGCAGCAGCAAGCGCAGATAGGGAACCGATCGCATAGGGATCCAGGGCCACAACCATTCGCGTCAGCGGAACGGAGTCCTTTTGACTCTAGCCGTGGCTGATCCTGTCCGGCTACCTAGATCTCGCCCTCAGGCTGTAGGGGCGGCTCTTCCCCTTCACACCGGGATCCCCCCTCGATGACCCGAATGGCCTGCGGCTCCCCATCCACCTTCACCTGCAGATGGCGCAACTGCCAGGCTGTTCGCGTCAGCGGGACGGAGTCCTTACCGGCCACCCCCCGCTCCGACTCCACAGCCACCTCGCCGGTGCGCCGGGAGCCTGTGATCAAAAAGGACAGACAGGCCCAGCCGGCTTGCTCATCCTCCTGAAAGCGCAGCCGCGAGGGCCAGCCCGGACGCAGGGGATCCCCTAGCTGCTCCACCACCACCGCATTCTGTTCGAGCTGCTCCACCGCCAACTGGTAGGTGCGATAGGCTCCCGAAGCGCGGATCCCATTCCAGACCAGGATCCCTGCCCCCACCAGCCCCAAGCCCAGCACCGCCAGCAGACCCAGACAACCACAGCCGCAGCAGCCCAGCGGGACAGCACAGCCAACTTGTTGGGGACTTTCCGACATGGCCAACCGCCACCGCAGAGTGCCCCTACACTAACACAAAGTTGCCGCTCATCCTGGTTGCCTTCCTGTCCCACAAAGCCCAGATAAAAGGCCAATCAAGCCTACGCCATTTGTCGGTAACGAGCGACGCTTCCCAGTTCCGTATTGCTACAGACATCTGTTTGTAGCTTCAAACAACAGCTCGGAAAATCATGGAATCGGCCACTCTTTGGCAAGTTCAAGCAACCCATTGTTGAGTCTAATTCCGCACTGCAGCGAAGGTTGGATCCCTACGTATCAAGTTGCTGGCTTTGCTCCCGATTAGCCGAGAAAAGCTTGCACCACAAAGATTCTAGGCTTTTTCCTCGGATGGGATCTGGTCGCATCAGCGGGACGGAGCCCTTATGAATCAGCAGTCAATGAACACCTCGAAAGCCCCCATTCTCGAATCCGCTATTTGGCGGAGTCAATATCAGAGGGATTTATCGAGAATAAGAGCAGCAAAAAATCTCGATTTAGCAGCATGAATCTATGAATGAAGCGACAACCATGACCGTGCAGCAGATCATTCAAACCGCTATGATCACCGGTCTGCTCACCGCTGCTCAGGAACACGAGCTCAACGTGAGGCTGTTCCGAGAGGAGTGCTCCGAGGCCGACCTCTTCCTGCTGCGCCGCCTGCACCGCTGCCTACGCCAGGGATCCATCCGCCAGATCCCGGCCTTGCACAACACCATAGTCGTTGGCCGCTTCGGCCCACCCCTGCGCCCGGTGCCGGACAGAGCCGAGGACGCACAGCCCCAAGCTTCTGGGCCGAAGCTGGTGCCTCAGCCTAACCCCAAGGTCAGCTAGAAACCGCAGGAACCCCGCCTTGTACCCGTAGGGTCAGGGTCGAGAGGAATGCGGATAAAGACTTCATAAGCTGGGCTCAAAAGGTTCGCGATCTATTTTCCAGCCGTTCGAGCATAGCGGGGTCGGGATCCAGCTTCAGGGAGTAGAGGCCGTAGCAGGCCAGCAGCCAATTGAGCAGACGGGCCACCACGCGGGCGGTTGGCCGCGTCGCCGATCCCACCGCCACCCCTCCCAGGGAAAGGCCGACCACCGGGCGAGCGGCGAAGATGGCCTCACAGGTTTGTAACAGTCGCAACCAGCCCAGCCCCCCCGGCTCTGGGTAATGCACCGCCGGCGCCAGAGAGGGATCCAGCACACTGCAGTCCACCACCAAAAACACCGGCTGCTCCGGCAAAGCCTCCACCACCTGCTGCGGATCCCAGCCATCCTGGGCCCAGAAGATCGGGCTGGAGTGTTTTTTGAGCCAGGCGTAGGCGGGGGCACTGCCGCTGCGCAGCCCTACATGCACCACCGGCAGCTTGTGCTGGTAGAGCCGCTCCACCCAAGCGGCGTTGCCATAGCCCATATCTTGCTCCGGCTGGGTCATCTCTGCGGGAGGCATCAGGTTGGCATGGGCACTGCAATGCACCACACTCAGGGCCGGGTGGTGCTTCCAAAGGGCACGAATGGCCCCCCAACTGGCCGCCAAGACCGAAGGCAACAACACCGGCCACTGTTGTCGTCGCCAAGCCTGCGTCACTGCCGCCTCACACATGCCGTAGGGCGGCTCATCCACCAGCCCCGGCAACTGCGCCACCGCCAGCTTATCCACATCGATCCCCAACCTAGGCTCGAAGGCACACAGTTCGGCGCCAGCGTTGAGAATGGCCAGCGGCGCCTGCGTATCGTGGCCAAAAGCAGTGGGGATGAGAATGACCCTGGCGTTGGATTGCGAACTGGGATGGAGGGACCACTGGGCCATGGACGTCGTTCCTGTTGCAAAGGTAGAGCTCTGCGGCCTGCTTCTATAGTGGCTCACAGGGTAAGCCGGGATCCGCCGGCGTCGGATCTGGATCTGCTACGAAAAATTACAGTTCGCCGGCAGATCTGGGGTCAAAAATTGGGCCGATGGTAGATTCAAAGTGCTCCGCGCCGCAACTCCAAGCGCGGCCCGACAACGCAAACAACAACGAGAAGGTAGGCTATGGCTGTGATGGAAGGCGATCCCCGTCAGGGGGCGAAGCTGCCTCTGTTTGGCGGATCCACCGGAGGGCTGTTGAGCGCAGCCGAAACCGAAGAAAAATACGTGATCACCTGGACGGGCAAGCCGGGGCAGGTGTTTGAAATGCCCACCGGCGGCGCTGCCGAGATGGTGGAGGGCAAAAACTATCTCACCTTCGCCCGCAAGGAGCAGTGCTTGGCTCTCGGCGCCCAGTTGATCTCGGAGTTCAAGATCAAGGACTACCAGATCTTCCGCATCCCGGCGGGTGGACAGCCGGAGCTGGTGCATCCCAAAGATGGCGTCTTTCCCGAGAAGGTCAACGAGGGGCGCCAGCCCGTCGGCAAGGTGGATCACAACATCGGCAAGAACAAAGAGCCGGTTACCTACAAATTCACCGACGGGAAGCCCTGGGACTAATTCCGGCGGCCTTTGTCTTTCTGTCTTGTCGGATCCCCTGGCCAGCTCAGGGGATCTTTAATTTATTCGTCTCCGCTGGCAACCGGTTTGAAAGGGTTCGGCGCTGTTAGCCCTCACCCCCGGCCCCTCTCCCCGAGGGAGAGAGGAGGCGGAAGGTCATGTTGGGAAGAGTCGGATCTTTTGTCGGGCTGCCTTTGGCCAAAAAAGCTCCAGCAAAGCTGGAGCTGTACCTGCACCCTGACAGGGCCTGGGCAAGCCTACTTGGCAACCGCCGCGAAGAACTCCTTGGATTTCACCGGGTCGGGGTTCATCGTTCTCTGGCCGGGCTGCCAGTTGGCCGGGCAAACTTCATCGGGGTGAGCTTGCACGTACTGGATGGCCTGCAGGGTGCGCAGGGTTTCATCCACGCTGCGGCCAAAGGCCAGGTTGTTGATGGTGGCATGCTGGATGATCCCTTCCTTGTCGATAATGAACAGGCCGCGCAAAGCCACCCCTGCCGCCGGATCTAGGACATTGTAGGCGGCGCTGATCTCTTTCTTGAGGTCGGAGACCAGCGGATACCTCAGCTCGCCCACCCCGCCGGCTTTGCGGTCGGTCTGAATCCAGGCCAGGTGAGAGTACTCGCTATCCACCGAGACGCCGAGGATCTCCGTGTCCAGCTTGGCAAACTCGTCGTAGCGATCGCTAAAAGCCGTGATCTCCGTTGGGCAGACGAAGGTGAAGTCCAGGGGGTAGAAGAACAGCACCACGTACTTCTTACCCCGGTAGTCGGAAAGCCTCACCGTCTTAAACTCCATGTCGTAAACGGCAGTGGCCGAAAAATCGGGAGCGGGCTGCCCCACCCGCAGACATCCTTCCTGAGACATTAGTCGACGCTCCTTACAGTAAAGTACAAATGTAAACCAAACCTAACATACCATACTCATAATGACTTTGTCTTGCTGGTCGGCTAAGCTGGAGCGCCGCGATCTAGGGTATCCCCCTTCTTTCTCGTCGCTGGACTCTACCAGGGCAGGGAGATGGTTGCCATGAGGGTGGCGCTGGAGTTTCTCTACCACTTTTGCTGTGACCGCTGCCGGCGGTGGTGGAGCCAGGCTGACGTGGAGCCGCAGCCGGGGGATCGCCTCTATTGCCCCTATTGTGGCTATCACAATTGCATAGAAGGCATCGACACCTTTCGCGACGCCGCACGGGGCAGTTGCCTGACCCGTCCCCCCGATGCCCCTTCTGCCAAGCTGCCCAAAATCGGGAATCGGCCTCAGGATCTGGGATCCCCAAGCTGATTCACTTTATCCGTTCACTGCATCTGCCAAGCTGCCCAGGTGGGGGGGCAGCCAGGAGTGGGGATCGGCCTCAGGCAGCGAAGAATCCAAGAGCGAGTGGCAGGGGCGGCGCTCTTCCAAAAGGGTGGTGGAGCAGCAGCAGCTATACACTTCTAGGTAGTCGTCGGGCTCCGCCTCGAAAATGGCATACTGGCCGGGGAAGAGGGTACGCTCCCAGTGGCCGGGGATCGTTCGGATCACCTGAACCTGCCGGGAACGGTTGACGAAAACGTATCTTCTCATCGCGTTTTTTTAATGTCCTTAAGAAAAACTTATTGGCTTTAAGCCAGGCTATCACCCTTGATCCCCAGCCGACAATAGCCAACGGCCAAGACGGGGATCGCTCTTTCTGCTTGACTTTGGGGGATTTGTTCTCTCAGATTATTGGGGTTGAGAGAACGGGATCCTGAGAAGAAGCCTACCCTGGTAAACTGAGGAGCAGAGTCTGAAGATATCCTTAAGTTGGCCTTCACCGTTCCGACATCACAAAGGGGGCACACCGTGGACAACAAGTTGGGGCTAGAGATCATCGAAGTGGTGGAGCAGGCTGCCAT
>NZ_JANSJB010000009.1:30280-32918 GCF_047462355.1 Synechococcus sp. H55.9
CCGGATGCGGAGCAATTCTGCCGTGTGGAAGAGCTGGTGGAAATCGATATTGCCGTGGATCCCTGCGAGGGTACCAACCTGGTGGCCAAAGGCCAAAACGGCTCTATGGCAGTGCTGGCCATCTCCGAAAAAGGCGGCCTGCTGCACGCGCCGGACATCTACATGCAAAAGCTGGCGGCTCCGCCCCAGGCTAAGGGCAAGGTGCACCTCGACTATCCCCCTGAGAAAAACCTGCAGATCATCGCCGAAAGCCTGGATCGGGAGATCTCAGACCTGACGGTGGTGGTCATGGATCGCAAGCGCCACGTCGATCTCATCCGCCAAATCCGCGAGGCGGGGGCGCGGGTGAAGCTGATTACCGATGGCGACATCTCGGCGGCCCTCTCGGCAGGCTTCAACGGCACCGGCATCCACGCCCTGATGGGGATCGGGGCGGCTCCCGAAGGAGTGATCTCGGCAGCGGCGCTGCGTTGCCTGGGCGCCCACTTCCAGGGGCGGCTGATCTACGATCCCGAAGTGGTGCAGGCGGGCACCTACCTGCCGCCGGTGGAGGAAACGCGGCGGGAACTGAAAGAAAAGGGCATCGAGGATCCCGACAAGGTGTGGGAATGCGAAGAGCTGGCCAGCGGCAAGGAAGTGCTCTTTGCCGCCACCGGCATTACCGATGGCGACCTGATGCGGGGGGTGCGCTTCTTCGGCGGTGGGGCCCGCACCGAAACCCTGGTGATCTCCAGCCAGTCGCGCACGGTGCGCTTCGTGGATACCATCCACATGAAAGACGGCCAACAGCCCCGCAGCCTGCAACTGCGCTAAACAGATCCCCTGCCGAAAAGATGAGGGCGACTTTCCCTTGGCGAAGGTCGCTCTTCTCTTTGGTCGAACGTTAAAAAATCTATCAAGTTGCAACCCGAAAAAACGTAATAACTCTTCAGCAAAATCCTGCGAAACCGGTTCGATACTGGTCTTAGGGTTTAGGTAGGCTGAGAAAAGTTACCTAAGCTTGCTGGAACCGAGACAAGGAACTGCCTTGACACCGGTCTCAGCTCAACCTTCCCGAAAAGGGATGATTTGCTTTTGTTCAGAGATTTTGCTTTTAATAACTGTTGCTGTACAGACGACGGAGAGGCATGTTTATCGCGGTTGTCGGTCTTAGCCATCGCACAGCTCCTGTGGAGATCCGGGAGCGCCTCAGCATTTCCGAGGCCGAGGTGGGAGAGAGGATCCAGCAGCTCCGTGCCCACCCCCACATTGAGGAAGCGGCGATCCTCAGCACCTGTAACCGGCTGGAAGTCTACATTGTCACCCCAGAAATGGAAAGCGGTGTCCAGCAGACGATGCAGTTTTTGGCGGAGGCAAAAGGGATCCCGCTGCCCCAACTGCGCCCGCACCTGTTTACGCTGCTCTACCAAGATGCGGTGACGCACCTGGTGCGGGTGGCCGCCGGGCTGGACAGCTTGGTGTTGGGAGAGGGACAGATCCTGTCGCAAGTGAAAAAAGCGCAGCAACTGGGGCAAGCCTGCAACGGCATGGATCGCATCCTCAACCGCCTCTTCAAGGCGGCCATCACCGCCGGCAAGCGCATCCGCACCGAGACGGGGATCGGCACCGGCGCCATGTCCATCAGCTCGGCAGCGGTGGAGTTGGCCTTGCAGGAGCAGGGATCCCTTTCCCAGGGCAAGGTGACCGTGGTGGGAGCAGGGAGGATGGCCCGCCTGTTGGTGCAGCACCTCCTGGCCAAAGGGGCGGTGGATATTACCGTGGTCAACCGCTCCTTGGAGCGAGCCGAGGCCCTGGCCAAACAATTTGAGCAGCCGATCCAGGTGTTGCCCTGGGAGGCGCTGTTGAGCAGTGTGGCCGAGTCCAACCTGGTCTTCACCAGCACTGGCGCCACCCAGCCGATCCTCACCTACGAGCAACTGGCGGGGGTGCTGCAGACGAATCAGCCGCTGCTGTTGGTGGATATCTCGGTGCCCCGCAACATTGATCCCGACGTGGAAAAGCTAAGAGGGGTACAGGTGTTCAACGTGGATCACCTCTCCCGCATTGTGGAAGAAAACCGCGCCCAGCGGCAAAAGCTGGCCCGGGATGCCGAAGACTTGGTGGAAGAAGAGGTGGAGCAGTTTATGGAGTGGTGGCGCTCTCTGGAGACGGTGCCCACCATTTCCAGCCTGCGCCACAAGGTGGAGTCTATCCGCGAGCAGGAGATGGAAAAAGCCCTCTCCCGCCTAGGCAAAGACTTTGCCGAAAAGCACCTGGAGGTGATCGACGCCCTCACCCGCGGCATCGTCAACAAGATCCTGCACGATCCCATGGTGCAGCTGCGGGCCAAGCGGGACATCGAGGCGCGGCGCAGGGCTATGCAAATCCTGCAGGAGCTGTTTAACCTCGATCCCATGCCGTTTCAGGCGCAGCAGGAACGCTAGGGATCCCTGGGCAGTGTCAAATATTAAAGAATTGTAACAGCTCTCTCATCTCAGGGGAAGGGCTGCCCTTAGGATACAAAACGTAAGCTCTGGGAGTTGGGGGTATGTTCGGACAGTACGAAGTGTTCGTGCAGTTGGCGCTGCTGGCCTTGATCGTTCTGGCAGGGCCGGCGGTTATCCTGCTGCTCTACCTACGCGGCGCGGATATGTAGGCA
>NZ_JANSJB010000009.1:33018-36743 GCF_047462355.1 Synechococcus sp. H55.9
TGCGCCAGGCAGGCACCTTTCGGGAGGGAGAGGACATTCCCACCTGCGTGCTGGACTTCAATGCCCTGGAGCGAGAGCGGGGCATCACCATCCTGGCCAAGAACACAGCCGTCCGCTACGGCGAAACCCTGATCAATATTGTCGATACCCCCGGCCACGCCGACTTCGGCGGAGAGGTGGAGCGGGTGCTGGGCATGGTGGAGGGCTGCTTGTTGATCGTGGACGCCAACGAAGGCCCGATGCCGCAAACCCGCTTTGTGCTGCGCAAGGCGTTGGAAAAGGGCCTGCGCCCGATCGTGGTGGTCAACAAAATCGATCGGCCTCGTGCCGAGCCCTACAAGGCCATCGACAAGGTGCTGGATCTGTTTTTGGAGCTGGGGGCCGACGAAGACCAGTGCGACTTTCCCTACCTCTTTGCTTCGGGGCTGCGGGGCTTTGCCCTGGAAGAAGCTGACCTGAAAGCTTTTCTGGAAGGAAGGTACAGCGGCCCGCTGGACATGAAGCCCCTCTTTGAAGCCATCCTCAAGCATGTCCCGCCGCCGATTGGGGATCCGGCCAAGCCGTTACAACTGCAGGTTACCACGCTGGAGT
The DNA here is from genome assembly GCF_047462355.1 of Synechococcus sp. H55.9. NCBI lineage: Bacteria > Bacillati > Cyanobacteriota > Cyanophyceae > Synechococcales > Synechococcaceae > Synechococcus > Synechococcus sp. H55.9. The sequence goes on from NZ_JANSJB010000009.1 coordinate 33,610, forward strand.
ACTCGGAATACCTGGGTCGGATCGTGATCGGCAAGATCCACAACGGCACCATCCGCCTTGGGGATCAGTTGGCGGTGGTCAAAGAAGATGGGTCGATCGTCAAGGGCAAGGTAACCAAGCTCTTTGGCTTCCAGGGCCTGCAGCGCGTCGAGCTCACCGAGGCTACTGCCGGCCACATCGTCGCCGTGGCGGGGTTTGCCGAGGCCAACATCGGCCACACCCTCACCTCTCCCGAGAACCCGCAGGCTTTGCCGCTGATCAAGGTGGATGAGCCGACGCTGCAGGTGATGATCTGCGTCAACGACTCTCCCTTTGCCGGCCAAGAGGGCACCTTTGTTACTTCGCGGCAATTGCGGGAGCGCCTGCTGCGGGAGCTGGAAACCAACGTGGCGCTGCGGGTGGAAGAGACAGATTCCCCGGATCGCTTTTTGGTGTCGGGGCGGGGCGAGCTGCACCTGGGCATTTTGCTGGAGACCATGCGGCGGGAGGGCTACGAGTTTCAGGTGGGGCAGCCGAAGGTGATCTTCCGCGAGGTCAACGGCCAACCCTACGAGCCCTATGAGTGTTTGGTGCTGGATGTGCCGGAATCGACGGTGGGCGCCTGCATTGAACGGCTGGGGCAGCGGCGGGGGGAGATGCAGAACCTGATGGTGGGCGCGGACGGGCGGGCCCAGTTGGAGTTTGTCATCCCGGCCCGAGGGCTGATCGGCTTCCGTGGGGAGTTTATCCGCATCACCCGCGGCGAGGGGATCATGAGCCACAGCTTTTTGGAGTATCGCCCCCTGACCTCTGAAATGGAAATGCGCCGCAACGGGGTGCTGATCGCCTTTGAAGAAGGGGTGGCCACCAGCTACGCACTGAAAAATGCGGAAGACCGCGGGGTGTTCTTCATTACGCCAGGTACCCGCGTCTACAAGGGCATGATCGTGGGCGAGCACAACCGTCCACAGGACTTGGAGTTGAACGTCTGCAAAACCAAGCAACTGACCAACCACCGGGCTGCCAGCGGGGAAGAGCTGGTGCATTTGCAGGCGCCGGTGGAGATGAACCTGGAGCGGGCGCTGGAGTACATCGGCGAGGACGAGCTGGTGGAGATCACGCCCCAGTCGGTGCGGCTGCGCAAGGCGCAGTTGACGGCCTCTCGTCGCTAGTGGTCGGCTACCACCGTCGCAGGTAGAAGCGCAGGTTGGGGAAATAGAAGGCCCCCCAAATCCCCAGCAAGACAACTCCCAAACCCAACAAAGCCAGCCACAGGCGGGGACGGCTGTGGAGCCAGTCGGATCCCACTTGCACATAGGCCAGATCCACCCAGGCGGTGTTGCCGCGGCGGAACCAGCCCACCACCTTGACCCGCCGGCCCATGAGGCCGCGGAGCCGCTTTAGGCCGGAAAAGACATTGCCCACCGGTCCCAGGGGAGAGGTAAAGCGCAGCGGGATCAGCCCGGTGGCATCTTGCAGCTTCGGCTCCGCCCCCAGTTGATAGCCGGCTTGTCCCAAGCCCAGCAGCTCTCCTTCCAGCTCCACCGGCTGGCCACGGCAGGGATCCGCCTCAGGGTCAGCCAGCAACTGGAGCACATCGGTCGGCTGGGGCAAAAAGGCTCCGCGGTACATCAGTCCTGCTTTGGCCCACAGTCCCACCCCATAGCCCACTACCGCTGCCGCAGCAATGACTTTGGGATCGAGGCGATCTTGCAGCAGCAGGTAGAGGATCAGCCCCACCAGCCAACCGACGAGGATCCCGACCACTTCGGCAGCGTAGATGGCCAGATCCAGCCAGAAGCGAGCTGGCAGAGGAGCTGCTCCCCCCTTTGGCCTGCCCAAGCTCAGCTCCGGCGCCAGGCGCAGCCGTTGCGCATATTCCGCCAAAACCTGGAAGCGGTGCCCCGGCAACGGATGACTGGAGTTGACCTGCATCCAGCGGGCCCAGGGGTTGAGCTGATCCCAGAGAAAGACTTGGCCGGCCTGGGCGGGATCCCGGAGACGGCTGGCTGCACTGGCGGCGGTGGTGGTTTTGAAGTCCAGGAGGCTGAAGAGGCGGGTGCAGTGCAGCAGCGAAGATGGGCGGCGGTCGTTTTTGTGGGCCTCCTGCAGGCCGGCAGCCGACTTGAGCAGGGCAGCCACCAGCCCGTTGGGGTTGCCCGTGGCCTCCACCGCAAAGTGATCGGCGTGGTAGGTGCCCAGGCGAGAGAGGAAAAACAGCGGGTAGGAAAGCACTGTGTAGATCAGGTAGAGCAGTGGGGCCACATGGCCGATGAGATCCCGCCGTTTGTTCCCCAGTTGGCTCACCTGCTCCAGAGCCAAGTAAACCAGTTGAAGGGGGGATCCCAGCAGGGTCATAACCAGGATGTCGCCGTTGACGATGCGCCCCAGGGCTTGGGCATAGACGGCGGCAATCTCATCCGGGGCAAGCTGCTGCAACAGGGCCTGGGTGACCACGATGCGGCCGCCGTCGGGAAGAGTGCCGTAAACAAAAGCCAGCGGCCCCCCTTCCGGGATCACCCCTAGGCGGGGTTGTTTCAGTTGTTTTTGGGCGCAGAGGCGCTGCAGCAGGCGGGCCGCCTCGGGACTGTGGCGCTCAATTTCCCCCAAGGTGGTCCAGCGCAGCTTGTGCAGCCGCCGGTGCAGGTGATCCATCAGCCAGGGGGCAAAAAACAAAAGGCCGACGCCAAAGTTGACCGCCAGGCTGCCGGCTACCAACCAGCGCAGGCCATTGCGCAGCCAGGGCAGCAACCCTTGCAAAAACCAAAGTTGCCGCGGAAAACTCAGCCGTCCGAAATCTAGGTGAGCGCCCACCAGCACAAAACTCAGCCACCAGAGGAAGAGGATGCCCACAGCCAGGGATCCCCACTTGGCCCAGCGTAGAGAGCCGGCCCGCTCCGGCAGGGGGATCTTCAGGCCCAGTTGACCGGCCCGTTGGCGGCTGGAGAGCGGCTGAGCCTCAGGAGCCGGTTCTGGGGAGGGCGGGGAAGCAGCGGGTTTTTCCACCGTTTGGGGCAGGCGGGGCAGGATTTTTTGGGCCCAGCCTCGCGCCTGGGGATCCGGGTGCTGCAGCAGTTCCAGACAAAGCGCCCGCGCCTTCTCCGCCTCGCCCGCCAGATGGTAGGCCCGCACCAGGTTCATCTGGGCCTCCAGGG
>NZ_JANSJB010000009.1:36843-49565 GCF_047462355.1 Synechococcus sp. H55.9
CTGCTCCCCCAGCTTACTCAAGGATCTGGCCTTGCTGAGGTGGATCCCCCGAAAGGGGGTAGCGGAGCAAGCGCCGCCGCAGGCAATCCAGCGCCGTCTGGGCGCTCCACCAGCGCACCCCCTCGCGGCCCCGCAAGCTGCCGAAGCGGTACTCGTGGACTTCCACGTTCCCCTCCGGGTCGGCCAAGCCCAGATACACAAGGCCGACCGGCTTGGTGGGGGTACCCCCGTCTGGCCCGGCAATGCCGGTGATGCTCAAGGCCCAGTCGGAGCCGAGGACTTGCTTGGCCCCCAGCGCCATCTGGGCCGCCACCGGCTCGCTCACGGCCCCCTGCTGCTGCAGCGCCGCGGGATCCACCCGCAAGAGCTGCTCCTTGATGCGGTTGTCGTAGGCAACGATCCCCCCAACAAAATAGCGGGAGCTGCCCGGGATCCCGGTTACCAACTGCCCCAGCAGGCCACCGGTGCAGGATTCCGCCACCGCCAGGGTTTGCCCCCGCTGCAGCAGCAACTCCCCCACCACGCTGGCCAAGGTGGCCTCGTCGCTGCCGAAGTAGTCTTCCCCGGAAATCTGTAAAATCTGCTCCACCACCGGGGCAATCAATGCTTCCGCCGCCTCACGCGTGGGGGCACGTCCGGTAACCCGCAGGCGCACCTCCCCCTGGCTGGCGTAGGGAGCCACGGTGGGATTTTCCCCCGCCAGCAGGGATCCCACCCGTTCGGCCAAGGTCGATTCAGGAATGCCCCAGTAGCGCAACACGCGGCTGTAAAACACTTCCTTGCCCCAGCCCAGGGAGCGCAAATAGGGCACAGCCGTCTCCTGCCACATCTGCTGCATCTCCCGCGGCACGCCGGGGAAGGTGAGAATGTGCAGGTCGGGCCGGGGCTGCCAGATGAGGCCACAGGCGCTGCCCAGGGGGTTGGGCAGGACGGTTGCCCCCTGAGGCAAAAAGGCCTGCTTGCGGTTACTGGGCGAGGGCTCCATACCTCGCTGGCCGTACTTTCGCAGAATCTCCTCCCAAACCTGCGGGTGCTCCACCATCTCCACGCCGAAAAAAGAGGCCAGTGCCGCGTGGGTCAGATCATCCGGGGTTGGCCCCAGCCCTCCTGTAATTAAAAGCAGGCTGGAGCGGTTGCAGGCCACCTCCAAAGCATGGTGGATGCGGGCTTCGTTGTCCCCCACCACCGTTTGGTAGTAGTGCGGGATCCCCAGCTTGGCCAGCTCGGCTGCTAGGTATTGGGCGTTGGTGTTGGTAATCTCCCCCAAGAGTAGCTCTGTGCCAATGCAGAGGATCTCAGCCCCCTGGGGAGTGACGGTTTGCGTTGGGCTCATGCTCGGCTCAACCTCGGCTCAGCCGCTAAGTATAGAGGTCTGGATCCCCCTTTCGCGCAGGGATCCCTGGGATCTCTTGCTCAAGAGGGGTAGGGATCCTCGGCCAGCCGAGCCAAAGCTTCCAGCTCAGCACCCACCACGCGGTGCAGGATCCACTCCGGATGTGGCTTGGCACCCAGGCGCCGGTAGAACTCAATCGCCGGCTGGTTCCAGTCCAAAACCATCCACTCCAGCCGCCCATATCCTTTGGCCACTGCCTCCTGGGCCACCCGCGCCAAGAGCGCCTTGCCAATGCCCCTGCCGCGAAACTCCGGCAGCACAAACAAGTCTTCCAGGTAGATCCCCGGTCGGGTGAGGAAGGTGGAAAAGTTGCGAAAGTAGAGGGCAAACCCCACCGCTTGCCCCCCCACTTCTGCCAACAAGGCCGAGGCAAAGGCTTCGGGGCCAAACAGATGCTGTTGCAGCAGCTCGGCGGATCCCGTTACCAGGTGGCTCAGGTGCTCGTACTCGGCCAAAGCGCAGATGAGATCAAACAGAACGGGCACATCCTCAGGCGTGGCAGGACGAATTTCCATACTTTTGCCCGGCTCCACCCACTCTTTTCCTGGAACATCGGCACGGGTACAGACTCCAGCTTATTCTTTTTCCCCCAGCGGTTGGAGGCGCGACGTAATGAGGGCAGCGACAGGGGCCCAGGGGGTTCACGGCACAGGGCAGATAGGGTGAGCGAGAAAAGTAGCGGCAGGAGGGATCCCAGGCCGAGGTGGGCTGCAGCTCGCGGGAGGGAGTGGGCTCATCCCAGCTTGAGGGGCGGCAGGAGCCTCTCTTTTCCAGCAGAGGGATCAACTGGGCCAAGAACGTCAGTCCCAACCACAAACCGACTCCCATGATCAGCGCTTGCACCATTGCCCTCCTCCGTCGGCCAACAGCCTTGTCTTCCAACCAGAGCCAGCCTAGGCCAGTCGGCTACAGAGGGCCAGGGTTGGCAGACAGTTTCGCAACTGTCCTGCCAGCGGGCGAGGACCCTGGAGAAAAACCGATTAGAGTGAAAAATAGAGCCGTTACTTCATTTTTGATGCCATGACCACCTCCACCCTCGATGCTGCCGCCATCCTTGAGGCGTTGCGCCCGGTTCAAGATCCGGAGCTGCGCCGCAGCCTGGTGGAACTGAACATGATCCGCGACATTCGCGTCGAGCCGGAGCGGGTGGCCTTTACCCTGGTGCTGACGACACCGGCCTGCCCCTTGCGGGAACTCATCGTCGAGGAGTGCAAGGCTGCCATCCGCCGCCTGGCTCCCGTTGAAACCATCGAGGTCACGGTTACAGCAGAAACTCCCCGCTCGCCCTCCCTGCCGGATCGCCAGTCTGTCCCCGGCGTGCGCAACATCATCGCCATCTCCAGCGGCAAGGGGGGGGTGGGCAAAACCTCGGTATCGGTGAATGTGGCGGTTGCCCTGGCCCAGAGCGGAGCGCGGGTGGGGCTGCTGGATGCCGATATCTACGGCCCCAATGTGCCGCTGATGCTGGGGTTGCAGGATCAGTCTCTGTTGGTGCGCAAGCGGGAAGACGGCGGCGAGGACATCTTCCCCCTGGAGAACTACGGCGTCAAGATGGTGTCGATGGGTCTCTTGGTGGGGCGGGATCAGCCGGTGATCTGGCGGGGGCCGATGCTCAACGGCGTCATCCGGCAATTCCTCTACCAGGTGCAGTGGGGGGAGCTGGACTATCTCATCGTGGACATGCCCCCCGGCACCGGGGATGCGCAACTGACCCTGGTGCAGGCGGTGCCGCTGGCGGGAGCTGTGATCGTCACTACGCCGCAGTCGGTGGCCCTGCTGGATAGCCGCAAGGGCTTGAACATGTTTCGCCAGTTAGGGGTGCCCATTCTCGGCATTGTAGAGAACATGAGCTACTTCATTCCACCTGACCTACCGGATCGCCAGTACGATATCTTCGGCTCAGCCGGCGGAGAAACTACGGCCCGCGAGCTGGGGATCCCACTGCTGGGGCGGATCCCGTTGGAGATTGCCCTGCGCCAAGGGGGAGATGCGGGTCAGCCGATTGTGGTCGGCCAGCCCGAATCGGCTTCGGCCCAAGCCCTGCGGCAAATTGCCAAAACTTTGGCGGGCCGCGTCTCCATGCTGGCTTTGGGGGCCAGCTAGAAGCGCTCTGCTTCCACCAACGAGACCCCGAAGCTGCGTCCCCCCAGCACGATGCCCTCTTGGGCCTTGCCGCGCACGGTTACGGTGCTGTTCATGGCCGGCAGGCCCCTGTCGGTGATGACCCAGAGGGAGCCGCTGTTGTCTTGGATCTCGTACACGCCCTGGCCAAACACGCCTATTTGATTGACCACACGACCGCGGACGTACACATTGGTGTAGCGGGAAGGATTTTGTTCGATCTGGGCGATGGGGGTTGTGCCGATGCCCAGCCGCGCCAACGGCCCACACCCTGCCAGGGCTAGGCTGACGCAGAGCAAGAGTACCCAAGATCCGCCGCGGAACGATTGGCCAAGTTGCCGTTTCATCGGTTGCTTCCCTCACGAGCACTTGCTCCCACCATAGCAAGCCGGCAGCAGATCCACCGCCAAGCTAGAACTTCTCGCCAATGCCAAAGTGCAGTTGGGCCTGGCCGGCCTCCCCTTGCCCGATTGCGTAGTCGATGCGCAGCGGCCCCAAGGGAGATTGGATGCGGATACCGGCCCCCAGCCCCAAACCGCTGCCCGGCTTGTTGCGCACCGCCGCAGGATTGCCGATGACCGCCGCGCCGCTGCCCAGATCGGTGCCGTAGTCGGCGAAGACCACTGCCCCCACCGGGTCGAAAAGGGGAAAACGCAACTCCGCCGTCGCCGTGGCAAAGCTGCGACCGGAGCCGACGCCACCCTCAAAAAATCCCCGCACCGAGCTGCCCCCGCCGATGGGGAAAGCATCGTAGGGAGCCAAGTCGCCAATCGTGGTGCCCGCCCGCACGTCAAAGGCCAGCACCTGCGGTCGTTCGCTGCGGGTCTCGAACAGCTTGACGGGAATGAACTGGCTGTAGCTGGTCTCGAGGCGGTTGGCGTTGAGGCCATTCTCGAATAGACGTACCGACTGTTCGCTGGAGATGCGAAAGACGGATCCCTGGCTGGGGCTGTTGGGGTTGTCGCGGCTGTCGTTGACGAGGCCGAGCCGCAGGGTGGTGTAGCTGTCTTGGCCGCTGGCGCTGAAGGTAATCGGGTTGCCCAGCACATCAAAGCGCTCCTGCTCGCCGTTGCTGTTGCGGGCTTCCACAAATTGGACGCGGGTGCCCAAGCTGGCCCGCCAATTGCCCCCAATGGGACGCGAGAAGGTGACGCTGCCGCCCAGCCGGTTGATGCGCACGGGATCCCCGTTGGGCAAGGTCAATCCCTCGTTGAAAACAAAGCTGGAGCTCTGCTGGTTGGAGATGTTGACGTTGTAGGAGGTGGGGATCTCCAGCGTGGCAATGCGCGGGTCGGTGAAGTTCAAATCAAACAGAGTTTCGTTGGTGCCCAACTGCACATTGAAGCTGGCGCTCTGGTTGTTGCCGCCCAAGTTTTCTTCCGAGACGCTGAGGCCGGCAAAGACCCCTGTGGCCGAGCTGACGCCGATGGTGCCGCTCAAGGTGCCAGTGCGGCGCTCTTCCACGTTCACCACCACCACCACCTTGTCGGGATCCTGGCCGGGGTTGAGCCCCACATTTACATCCTGAAAGAGGTTGAGGTTGAAAACCGCCTGCAGGTCTTCCTGGATTTGGTTGCGGTTGAACACATCCCCTGGCTTGGACTTCAGCTCGCGGGTGATGATGAAGTCGCGGGTTTTGGTGTTGCCCTGCACGCGAATATCCTCGATCTCCCCTTCGGCAATTTCCAGGGTGAGAGTGCCATCTTCGGAGGAGCGCACATCTGTCACTTTGGCCAGCACGTAGCCCTTGTCGGCATACCACTGCTCAATCTCGGCCACCGCTGCCTGCAGCTTGCCAAAGTTGAGCACCCGCCCTTCCTGGTCGGCAAAGGCCTTTTGGAGCACCTCCGGATCCAAAACTTTTGCCCCTTCCGTGCGCACGGCTTTGAGGGTGGGGTTGGGCTTGACTTCAAAGGTGACTCGCACCCCCAGAGGCGTATCGGAAGGCACCGCCCGCACATCGGCAAAAAAACCGGTGGCAAACACGGCGTTGATGTCTTCCCGCAGTTGGGAACGAGTGGAGACCTCGCCGGCGCGGGTGCGAATAGCCTTGTAAACCTGCTCGATCAGCTCTGGGTCGTCGGTACCCTCGACCACCACTTCTGCCACCAAAACTTCAACTTCTGGCTCGCCGGCGGCGGGGGTAGGTGTGGGGGTGGGTTGGGCGGGGGCATCGCCACCGGTGCGCAGATCCAGGGTGCCGGGTTGGGGCTGTGCCCAAGCTGCAGCGGTGTGTAGCACCATCCCACAGGTCAGGGCTGAAGCTAGCCAAGGGCAGAGTTGCCTGGAACAATTCATAGGGATCCCTCGCACACCACAAAGATTGGAAAGCTGGGCCAAGATTGCGCTAAAACCCTCTGCCGCCCAGCGGTGGACAATTGCCCTGAATTATATCAACCCCCATCCCTGCGGATCCGAGCATTGCCGCGAGCCGGATTGCGGGCTTGGGCAGTCTGAAGTGCAAGCAGCCGCCTCTTCTTTACGGCAGGCGCAGGGATCCCTGGCAGCGCTGGCCACAGGTCTGCGGCTCGGCTGCCTCGGCGGACAGGTTGGCTTGGGAGTTGAGGATCAGGATTGTGATGGGGGCAGGGGGCGGTGAGGGGCTGCTGCGCCAACCCCACCTGCCAGCGTAGTGCTGCGTTGGGGCGTTGGGCACGACGAAGACGATGTTTTGTAGGACATTGCTTTGCAAAAGGGTGGCGCTGTCGTTTGGGAGTGCCGTCTGCTCAAGGTGGGGGATCTGGGCTAGGGCGGCTGGAGCAAACCCGAAGCTGAGCAGGGCTGCCATTGCAGCGACAAGTTGGGTGGGCAACATTGAGGATTCTCCACAAGACGCCAGGATGCCGACACTTTAGCCTGTTTTGTCCAGAAGGCTCTGTTGACTTGCCGCAAAAAAGCCTGCAAAGAGTGCTCCTTGCAGGCCCCTGTTGCTTATTTGACTGAACTTAACCGTTAGAAAACCCCCAAAGGAAATTAGCTCCCCGGCTCAAACACTTTCAGATCGACTACCTTCCCCCCTTGGAAAGTCCAGTGGGCAAAGGTTCCAGCCACATCCCCCTTCTCGTCGAAGTCCAGCGAGCCGGAAGCGCCGGTGTAGTTGATATCCTCCCCTTGCTTCAGCAGCTCCACCGCCTTGGCCCACTCGCCGGGCAAGATCTCGGTGCCGGGGGGATTGGCCACTTGGCGCAAGGCATCGCGAACGGCAGTGCCATCGGTGCTGCCGGCTTTTTGGATGGCCAAAGCTAAGAGGAAGGCGGCATCATAGGCGGTGTCGATGTAGGGGGTGGGAGGCAGCTCCCCGTAGGCAGCTTTGTAGGCGTCGGCAAAGATCTGGTAGGCTTTGCTGTCGGTGAGGGCCTGGGGCGAGGTGCCGATGGATCCCTCTAGCTTATCGGCTCCCACCTGGGCTGCCAGATCGGGAGAGCGCATGCCATCGGTGAAGACAAAGCGGTCGAATAGCCCTTCTTCCAAAGCTTGCCGCAGGATGACCACGCCGTTTTCGGGGTAGCCGATCAGCACCAACGCCTGGGGATCCCCTTCCTTCAGTTGGGTCAGCTCGCTGCGGTAGGAGGCCTTGCCGGGATCGTAGGGAACAGCTTTGGTGATCTTGCCGCCCTGCTTTTCAAAGGCCGCCTTAAAGCTGTCGGCCAGCCCCTTACCGTAGTCGTTGTTGATGTAGATGACCGCCAGCCGCTCTAGATTCTCTTCGCGGGTAACCTGGGCTAGGGCTACCCCTTGGAAAGCATCAGAAGGAACGGTGCGAAACAGAAAATCGCTGTCCTCTAGGGTGGTGATGGTGGGAGCGGTGGAAGCCGGGGAAATTTGCGGGATCTTGTTGGGAGCTGTCACCGTGGTGGCCACCGGGATGGTGATGCCGCTGCCCAGGGCACCGATAATACCGGCTACCTTCTCCACATTCACCAGCCGCTGAGCGGCGTCGATAGCCGGCTGGGCCGAGGTCTGGTCATCGGCCTCCACTACCTGAGCAGGGGATCCCAAAATGCCACCGGCAGCGTTGATCTGGTCGAGGGCCAGCTTGATGCCCTTGAGGCAATTTTCTCCATAGGCCTGCAGATCTCCTGTCAAAGACAGCAGAGCCCCAATCTTGACCGGCGTTTGAGCAGCCTGCTGGGCCGTGCCGGGCAGCAAAGTGGTGGCCAGAGCAGCCGCCGTCAGGGCAGCCGCCGCCGCAAAGGCGCGTCGGGTGAGTTTGTGCATGCGAGACATAACCAACAACCTCCTGTGAGGCAAGAGAAAGTAGAACTCAGATCCCAAAAGCCAAGTGTTGAATTGTAGCAGTTAGACGTTGGCTCGCCTCAAAGCGTTCCCCACTCCCTCAAAAAAGATGGCTCCAGAAAACAAGCGGGCCAGACTCAGTATCTCGCCCGTTCCCTAGCTGCCGCAGGGTTGGCTGCGACCTCCAAGGGCAGTTGCTCCCAGAGGGATCCGGGAAGGATAATAAGCAAACTCGGCAATTGGGCTCATTATATTGAAATACTGAACTCATCGGGCAGCGTGATTGTTATCGACGACATCTCCAAACGGTTTGGCGGCATCAGCGCGGTAGATCACTGTTCCTTCCGCATTGAAACCGGTCGGATCACGGGCTTGATCGGCCCCAATGGGGCCGGGAAAACCACGCTTTTCAACATCATCGCCGGGTTCGTTCGGCCCAGTAGCGGACGCATCTGGCTGGATGGGGAAGACATCACCGGCCTGCCCCCCCACCATCTGTTCCGGCGCGGCCTGGTGCGCACCTTTCAGATCCCGCGCGAGTTTGGCCGCATGACCGTCCTGGAGAACTTGATGGTCGTCCCGCCCCAACAGGTGGGGGAGAACCTGTTCAATGCCTGGTTCCGCTGGCGGCAGGTGCAACGACAAGAACGCAACCTGCAAGCTCGGGCCGAAGAGGTTTTGCAACGGCTCAACCTCATCCATCTGCGGGATCAACTGGCCGTCACCCTTTCCGGTGGGCAGAAGAAGCTGCTGGAACTGGGGCGCACCCTCATGGCCGATGCGCGGGTGATCCTACTGGACGAACCGGGGGCCGGCGTCAACCGCACGTTGCTGGCGGATCTGATGCGCTTTATCGAGTATCTCAACCGCGAGCGCGGCTGTACCTTCTGCATCATCGAGCACGACTTGGATCTGGTAACCCGTCTCTGCGACCACGTGGTAGTTATGGCCGCCGGCAGGGTGTTGACCCAGGGATCCATGGAGGAGATTAAACAAAACCCAGCCGTGCGGGAGGCCTATCTGGGATCGGTGGCGCTGGCCGACTCCCTGAGTCCATCCAAACCCTCTTCTCTGCCTTCGGAGGGATCCCTCTCATGACCCCTTTGCTGGACATCCAAGATCTCTACAGTGGCTACCGGGGGGTGGACATCCTCAAAGGGATCCACTTGAAGGTGAACCCTGGCCAAATCGTGGTGATCATCGGCCCCAACGGAGCGGGCAAATCGACGGTACTGAAATCTTTGTTTGGCCTAGCCACCATCCGCACAGGCCGGGTGCTGTTTCAGGGATCCGACATCACGCATCTCCCTGCCGAGCAACTGGTGCGACGGGGGATCGGCTTTGTGCCCCAAACCAACAACGTCTTTCCTTCCCTCACCGTGCAGGAAAACTTGGAGATGGGGGCCTTCATCCGACGCGATGGCTATGCCGCCCAACTGGAGCGGGTTTATGAGCTGTTTCCGCCCCTGCAAGAGAAGCGGCGCCAGGTGGCGGGATCCCTGTCGGGCGGACAGCGGCAGATGCTGGCTATGGGACGAGCGTTGATGGCAGAGCCACAGTTGTTGTTGCTGGATGAGCCGACAGCCGGCCTGTCGCCCCTGTACATCGAGCAGACCTTTGCCCTCCTGCGGCAGATCAACCGCCTTGGCGTCAGCATCCTCATGGTGGAGCAGAATGCTAAGCAGGCCCTGCAGATGGCGGACTGGGGCTACGTCTTATCTATGGGAGAAAACCGCTTCGAGGACACCGGCCCCAACCTGTTGAACAATCCCGAGGTGCTGGAGCTGTTTTTGGGCGGTTGAGGCCCTCACCCCCAGCCCCTCTCCCCGAGGGAGAGGGGAGCTAGGCGGGGCTGGCGCAGTTGAGCCGCTTGCTTGAGGAGAGCCTCTACAAAGGTCATCGCTTCTTGGGCGGAGTGGCCGGCGGCCAGTTGGGCCAATTCTTCGCGGCGTTCCCGTTCTCCTAGCAGTTCCACCCGCACAGAAGTTCGTTTTTGCTGCACCACCTTGTAAACCCGCAGGTGGTGATCTGCCAAGGCAGCGATCAGGGGCTGGTGGGTGACGCAGAGGATCTGGTGATCTTGGGCGATGCTGTGCAACTGGGTGGCGATGGCTTGGGCCACTTTGCCGGACACACCGGCATCGATCTCGTCAAAAACCATGGTGGTCACCGGATCGATGCGGCTGAATACGGCTTTCAGGGCCAGCAAAAAACGGCTCATCTCGCCGCCGGAGGCGATGCTGGCCAGAGGCTGTAGGGGCTCACCCGGGTTGGGGCTGAACCAGAAGCTCACCTGATCCACCCCTTCTGCCGTCGGGGGGCCGGGTTGGATCCGCACCTGGAATTGCACTGCGCCCATCCCCAGCAGCTTGAGCTCCTCAAGAAGGGCCTCTTCCAGTTGGCGGGCCGCCTGGTGGCGCAGTTGGGAGAGCACTCGGCAATGGCACTCCAAGTCTTGGGCAGCTTTGTCCAGCCGTGCCTGCCATTCCTCCAGGTCGGTGTTGTCGCCTCGCAGTTGGGCCAACTCGGCCTGCACCCGCTCCGCATGGGCCATCACCTCGGCCAAGGTGGGGCCGTATTTGCGGCAGGCTTGTCGGAGTTGGGCAAGGCGCCGTTCAATTTTATTCAACCGACCGGGATCCGCCTCCAGCGTCTCGCCGTAGCGCAGCAGCTCTCGCCCCACCTCCTCTACCTGAATGAGGGCGCTGCTGAGCATTTCGGCCAGAGGGGCCAGGTCGGGATCCCGCTGGGTCATAGCTTGCAGTAACCGTTCGGCCTGGCCCAACAGGTCGGCGATGGCCGGTGAGCCGCTGTCATTTTGGTAGAGCAGTTGGTGGGCTGCGTAACTTTGCTGCTGCAGCTCCACCCGGTGGGCCAGGCGATCCCGCTCCCGCTCCAGTTTGGCCAGCTCGTCGGGATCCTCCAGCCGCAGGGCGAGCAGTTCTTGCGCTTGCAACTGCAGCAGGTCTAGCCGTTGCAGGCGCAGTTGCTGGTTTTGCCGGCGGGATTCTGTCTCTGTTTTCAGATAGTTCCAAGTTTGGTAGAGGGCGGCCACTTCTGCGCGTGTTCGCAGCAGCTTTTCGCCGCCAAAATCGTCCAGCCAACGGCGCTGGGTTTGCGGAGATTGGATTTGAACCGTTTGCCCCTGGGCGGTGATCTCCACCAATTGGGAGCGCAGGCTGAGCATCTGGGCTTTGTTCACCAGCACCCCATTCACCCGCGAACGACTGGTGAGTTTGCCGTTGCGCAACAGCAGTTCGCGGCTACAGACCAAGCCCTCCTCTAGGGGGTCGATTTGTTCTTGTTCTAGCCAGGCTGCCAGCTCGGGATTGAGATGGAAAACCGCTTCCACCAGACCTCGCTCGCTGCCGCTGCGCAGGGCTCGCGCCGGCCCGCCTAGGGCGGCATCCAGGGCGTCGAGAATGATGGACTTGCCCGCGCCCGTTTCTCCGGTCAGCACGTTCAGCCCCGCCCGAAAGGGAATCTCCAAGTGCTCGATCAGGGCAAAGTTCTCGATCCGCAGCAGGCGCAACATAGGGATCCCGTGTGCTCAGTTGGCAGTTTTGAGGATTCTGTCTCACGTTAGCGTACCTGCCATCCCTTGCAGCGAGACGGAGTTCTCTGGTTTCCCCGCAATGGGTTTCGCGGCACTCCCCCTGCCGTTGCAACGGATCCCTTGGCTTTGGGTGGCCCAGGGGTTTGATCAACAACTTCCCCCATCGCAATGCCGTTCTCGGTCGCCCCTCTACAGCCGCAGAGCTGGATTTTCTACAACAGCCGGGGTCTTTTGTCTGAGGGGGGGGCGATAGCGGCCAGAGGGTAGCGCTCCATCAAGTAGCAGAGGCAGTCTTGGCGGATGATGCGGCTGTTGAGGGTGAGCATGCTCGGCATAATGGGCACGCGGGTGCGAATTTCGCCATCTTGGGCGTAGAAGAAGCGATCGGCCACATTTTGGCCCTGCTCGTCTTGCACGTCGAGGTGAAAGCCGTTGCTCGTCCAGCCGATGCGGGTGTGGGGAGGGAGCTCCCGGAAATTGAAGAGATCCAAATCGGGGGGAAAGCGCAGGTGTGGGTCGTCCGCCTCTTCCCCAAAGCTGAAGCTCACCTCGTCTGGGATCTTGACGATGGCAACGCTGTGGAACAGGTCGATATCCTGGCTAAGGACGGGGCGCTGAGGGATTGCTGACAGGTGCAGGCAGGCTTCCAGAAATTCGCGGGCATGTTGGGTGCCGTGGGGCTGATCCGGCTTGCCACATTCCAGGGTTACCGCCGGCCAGAAGCGACCAAAGGCCATGCTCTGTACCCCTTCCGGTTTGGTGAAGTAGAGGACGGTGCGCCCAAACAGGGTGGCCAGGTGCAGGGTAGAAGCATCTAAGTAGTTGACACAGGCGTAGTGGGGGTTGGTGCCGGTGTTGTTGTGAATATCGACGCTGGCAAACACGCCCCGCTGCTGCATCTGCTGCAGGACGGCCTGGGCCATGGCGTGTTCGGGGGTGGAGCCGGGGCCCCAGATGCGGTTGTAGTCCGGTTGGCCGTCTAGCCGCCGTTGTCCTTGGCGAGCAGCCCACACATTGCCGATGAAAAGGGACAGGGAACGGGGCAGTTCCCGCTGGACGTAGCGGCGCAGAAGCTGTCGCACCGCCTGCCAGCCGGTGACCTCGTTGCCGTGCAGCAGGACGGACACAAACAAGGGGGGATCCCGTCGTCCCGCCAGATGGATGAGGGTTGGCCCGCCCAATCGGTCGTAGAGTTGATGGGCTTCTAAATCTAGGAGTTGCTCCGGCAGGTGATCGAGAACAGTGAGCATACGGTTTTTTGGGCAAGCACCTCAACGCAAACCTTTTGGCTGCTTAAGGACAAAGGGGATCCGTGAAATAGGCCCTCACCCCCAGCCCCTCTCCCAACGGGAGAGGGGAGATGGAGATTGGGGTAGCGAACTGTCTCATCCTTAGCTGGAGGTAAACAACTGGCTG
>NZ_JANSJB010000009.1:49665-51496 GCF_047462355.1 Synechococcus sp. H55.9
TCTCCCAACGGGAGAGGGGAGATGGAGATTGGGGTAGCGAACTGTCTCATCCTTAGCTGGAGGTAAACAACTGGCTGTCGTGCTTGTGGATTAGGTCGCCGCCCTGACCTTTGAGAAGGCATCCCTTCCGATGCAGGCATGCCCAAGCGGTGACCTATCCCCCCCGCCGGCAACTATGGGGAGACGGCTTCCCTAGCCGAGATCCCAGGTGTGTACCGGCTGACCTTGCCGCTGCCGTTCCCAGTAGGCACAGGTCAATTGTTGCATATCTTTACCATGCCGAGCCACGTAGCGGCGCTGCCAGGTGGCCCCATTCTGCCCCGACTCGACACGGCCGCGGAGAATGCCCAGGTACTCCTGGATGTCCTGGGGCGCCAAGTCCAGTTGCGCCAAGCCCGCCTCTGCTTGCGGGAGCAGCTCTTGCAGCAACAATTGGCGCAGGGATCCCTGCCAACCGTTGAGCCAGGTGATGGGGGCCTCGAGGCCGAAGCGGGCGGCCGTATAAAAATTGGCGCGGCACTGGGCAAAGCTCAGCTCCTGCTCCGGGGGAAGAGGTCGGGATCCCAGAGCTTGCACCAGGCCAAAGTAAAAGGCCGCATTGGCGATCATGTCCGGCAGGGTGGGGCCTGCTGCAGCCACCCGCTGTTCGATGCGCAGGTGGGGAACGGGATCCAAGCCGATGAGGGGGCGGTTCCAGCGCCAGATGGTGCCGTTGTGCAGACGCAGGTGGGCCAGCTCCGAGGGGGCAGCGGCTAACCTTTGCGGCAACACCACCGGGTAGCGGTGCAGATTTTCCCAGAACAGCTCCATTAGGGATTCCTGGACATAGCCTTGCCCGAAGGTAACGCGAGCTTGGTGGGTGGGGGCGAGGGGGGGTGGGCCATCCAAGGCTTGCTCAAACACCGGGATGCGGGTTTCCGCCCACAGGTCGTGCCCAAACAGATAGGGAGAATTGGCTGCCAGGGCTACCAAGGGGGCCGATACGAGCAGGGAAGCGTTGAAGTAGCGGGCTGCCTGGTGGGGCGACACCTGCAGATGGATTTGAAAAGAGGTGGTGGCTGCCTCCAGCATGACGTTTGGGTGGGTGACGCGTAGCCGGGCGGCAGGCCCTGCGATCGCCAGCCCCAGGGGCGGGATCCCCGAGGGTTGCTCGCGCCGGTGCAGGTTTAGGATCTGCTCGTTGAGGGCCAGGTAGCGCTTGCGGGGGGAGATCATCTCCAAAGTGAGCTGCTGCTGCTGCAGCGTGGGCAAAATGCCGATCATCATCAGCCCTGCCTGCAGTTGCTCGGCCACTCGGCAGCAGCGATCCCACGTCTGTTCCAGCTCTTGGCGGAGCTGCCGCAGAGCGGATGCAGCCAAAACCTGGGGCCGGCTGTTGAGCTCGATGTTGAAGCGGGCCAGTTCCGGCACCACCAGCGGGTCGTTGACAGCCTCCAGGTAGGCTGAGTTGATCGGGGCCGGATCCCCCTGAGGAGTCACCAGCCAAGCCTCCAGCTCGAACCCTCCCACCGGGGATCCCTGGGCAAAAGGCTGACAGGCGGGATCCAGCCCCGGCGCGGCGGCCAGCCAGCGGTCCAGCAGATCTGTCTCCTGCTGCAGCCGAGCTTTGAACTCGGCAAAGTCCTCTGCGCCAAAGCTGAAGGAGGCAATCTCCTGGCCCATCGAGACAACTCCGCGGCTTCCCTGGATGAGAACATCGTAACTACTCTTGTCAGCCCCGACTTGAGCACGAAAAGGAAAGAACTTCGTGATAGATGAACTACCCCACCGCGCAGGCGGGTGGGGTTTCCCCATCCGCTTTACGGCGAGATTTTTGTCTCTTCCTCTGCCC
>NZ_JANSJB010000010.1:0-6178 GCF_047462355.1 Synechococcus sp. H55.9
GTTGATCCCTACCTTTTCCCCGCAAGGGGACGGAAACTAGGCACCTTGGGCAAAGACAGTCTCAGGGCTTACGGCTTTTTCCGACTTCTAGGCGGGATCCTTATCGAGCAGATGAGGGATCCATCGTGTCGGGTGCAGAATGAAGGGCTCGCCGGGCCAGTTTGACATAGGTCTTCACCGTCTCGTAGGGCATCTCCAGGTCGGCGGCAATCTGCTGCAAGCTCTCTCCTAGCTCTCGTCGGGCCAAGATTGTTGCCCAAAGTTGGGCCGTCTTTTCGGCGCGGGATCCCCCTTGGCGCTGCCGCTGACTGAGGAAGAGGGCGCTCAGCTCCTCGATGCGCCGGGCCAGTTGCTCTTCCCGGCAAAGGACGGGGGTGGCGGGCAGCTCTTCGGCCAGCCAACCGAGGCGGGTTTGCCCCAGCCCAAAGGGGGTTTTGTGGCCGGTGCCGCAGTAGGGGGCGAAGTGGATCAGGGCCTGGAGCTGCTGCTGCAACAGTTCAGACGCGCGGGAGGAGACCGCCAACTGTACACAGCCAACGAAGCCCGTCACGGATCCCTGGCGCCCGGCGGTGGTTTTAACCGATTCCAGCCGGTGCCGCTGGATGACCACTTCCCCATCCACCCAATCCAGAAAAGGTTCTACCTCGATGGGCAGGCCGGAAAAATCGTTCCAACGGCGCAAATAGCTGTGGAACAGGTTGCGAGGCACCGGCAGCGGCAAATGGTGGCCGCGGTGGCGAAAGCTGGTGGGCGAGATGAAAGAGAGGCTCCAGGAGCGATGGACAAGGGGCTGCTCCAGCAGTTGACGGTAGGTGCGCGGGGGGATCGAGATCTTCCATCCCAGGATTTGCAGCGGGGATCCGCGCAACTCCAGCCAGGGGGGCAGCCGTCGGCACCATTCCCGCAGCCACTCCACCACTTGGGGGTTGAGGGCGGTGATCGACCAGCGGAAGGGGATCTGGGGCGGGATCAGCAGTCGCCCACTCTGCTCGCGCAAGGGCCCCATCAGCCGGGAGAGGGTGAAGGGTTTTTCCGATTCTCCGTCGTGCAAATAGGCAGATAGCTGCGGATCCATCTGCTGCACCTCGCCCAAAAACCAGGCGTGCAGCCCTTTAGCGTAGTGGGGATCCAACAGGTAGGGCTGAGGGGCCTGCACTTCCAGGGTGATCCCCACCAGCTCGGATCCCGCCGGCCACTTGCCGCTTTCTGCTCCGGCGATGGGTGGCTCTGAAAAACTCAACTTGGTCAGCATAGGCCCAGCCAATTTTTGCTCATCCCCAGTCAATAGCAGCCCCTATCCAAAATCAACCCAGAGCCACTTTTCCTTTGAGAGGATTTGAGAAGGGATCCCTTCCAATTTGCTTTACCTTTAAATCGCTGGCTGGGCCAACCGAAAAAAGTCTTGAATCTGTTGGCAATGGATCTAAATCGGCCTATACTGTCTCCCAGTCTGGAACTGCAAAATGCAACCATCAGTCACTGCTGTCGCCTCTCTCTGTCGGCTGCGATTCTCTGCCCGCGTGGCTGCTATGGCCGACGCCGTCTTTTTGAAGCGCCTTTGGTTTTTATGAAGGATTTGTGAAGTTCAAGGATCGCCCCAGTCAAAAGTCGGGTTCGGATTTGCCCGCAGGCACAGAAGCTGCGTTCTATTCTTTTTTGCCAGGTGTTGTCCATGACCGCTACCTCCTCTACCTCCCCCGTGCCCATCGCCTTGGCCTGGTGCCTGGCTTGGGGAGAAGGGCGGGATCCCCAATTTCCCTTGCCGATTCTGCAGCAGATGTGCGCAGCCATCCGCACCGACGACGCAGCCGGGATCCCGGAAGCGCTGCACCCTCTTTGGGCGCAGGTGCGCCAATTTCAGGAGAGCGTGGCGGCAGCAACCTTTCCCAAAACCTTGGCAGAGCTGCAATCGCGCTATCCGGAGCTGTGGCGGCAGACCACCCGCATCGGCTTGGTTTACGGGGGGGCCACCAAGATCAAGGGCTACGTTTTCGAGTCCGCCAAACTGCCGGAAATCCGCGGCGCCTCGGCCCTGTTGGATCGCATTAACCTGGTGGATCTGCCCGCCTTCTTCGGGGATCCTGAGCAAACCTACTTGGGGTGGGAAGCCTTGGGGGAGGAGTCTCAAGCAGAGCTAAGGGACTACGTGAACCGGCGGATCCGGCCCTGGCTGCAGCAGCACTACCCGGCTTTGGCGCAGGCTCTTATTCCGGAGCTCCTCATCTACTCCACCGGCGGCAACCTCTTGGCCTTCTGTCCGGCGGCCTATGTGGACGACCTCTGCGAGGCCATTGAGCGCCGCTACACCGAAGAAACCCTCACCGCCAACGCCTGTGCCGTGGGATCCGCCTTTCGGCTGCTGGAGCTGCGCTACGGCCTGCTGCGGGATCCCATCGAACGCACCCCTTGGCTGGACTGGTTGGCCCAACACCAGGCCCACCCCCTGGTGAGGGCCTACTTTGGAGATGGCAGCGAAGCCAGCTTCCAGACCCGCAAAAGTTTCAACGAGCTGGTGGGCCACCTGGCTGCCCGCTTCCAGCACCGCCGCAACGGCAATCCGGATCCCGGTCGTCCCAGCCGCGCCCATCCTACCTTTTTTGAAACCCACCCCTACCTGCGCCGCGACAGCACCGACCGCCGCCCGGCCCTGGCCAAAGCCGACCTGCCAGGTCAGCCCTGGCTCTCGGAGGCCACGGCCCGCAAAGCGCTGGTGGGCCGCCAGGCCAAGCGCCTGGAGACGGGCCAGCAGGGGTGGTTCCGCAAATTCCCCAATTGGGATCCCGGCTTTGTGGAAAGCTGGGTAACGCGATTTGCCCGCTTCCTCGACTCTCCCGCCGGCGAGCCCTACCGGGAGCGCTATTTGCAGCCCTACAGGGGATCCGGCCCCGGCGAGGCGCAATCGCTGCGGGAAGTGGCCAACGCCAGCCAGGGCTTTGTGGCCTACCTCTACGCCGACGGCAACAATATGGGCGGCTACGTGCAGCAGATCCAAACCCCAGAGGCCTACCGGCAATTTAGCCACGACGTTTCCGAGGCCACGGAACAAGCCGTTTACCGCGCCCTTGCCCAGCACCTGCAGGCGCACCGGCTGCGGGGCCTGCCGCCGGATCCAGAAACCGGCAGAGACCGCAACGGCGAGTGGATCCACCCCTTCGAGATCCTGACCATCGGCGGGGACGATGTGCTGATGGTGGTGCCGGCCCACAAGGCTCTGGAGATCGCCGCCACCTTTTGTGAGCAATTCGAGCAGATCCTGCTGGCCAAATCGGCCACCTACGCCGCTCGCTCCCTCGGCCAGGTGCCGCACCGCTACCCGGCCGACAGCCCAGACCAGCTCTGTCGGCTCTCCACCTCGGCAGGCGTGCTGTTTGCCTCGGAAGACACCCCCATCTACTATGCCGAAAGGCTGACCGAACAACTGTTGAAATCTGCCAAAAGCCGCGCCAAAAAGCTGAAGCCCCGCGACCAAGACTTCTCGGTGGCCACCATCGACTTTCTCTCTTTGAAATCGGTGACTTTGATCGCCTCCAGCATCCAGGATTTTCGCCAGCAGGCCCTGGAGATCCGCCAGAACGGCCACCTCCTCAAGCTCTACGCCGGCCCCTACACCGTCCCGGAGATCCGCGGGCTGCTGAGAACGGTGCAAGCTTTGCAGGCGGCGGATTTTCCCCGCTCCCAGCTCTACCAAATCCGCAGCTTTTTGGAAAAAGGCAAGCGCACCGCCACCCTCAACTACCTCTACTTCCGCACCCGGCTGGGCCAAAAAGGGCAGCCGCTGATCGAGGCCTTTGAACGCACCTGGTGCAAGGCCAAAACCAACGACGGCCACCTCCCCCCCTGGATGTACGTGGCGGCGGAGGGGGAACCCACCTACGAGACCATCTGGCGAGATCTGGTGGATCTGTACGCTTTTGTGCAAAAACAGCCCCAGGTCGAGGGCCGGCCCGTTCCTGTGGAGGTGAAGTGATGGTTCGGCTGGCAGAGCTGCCCCAAACGAGCACCTCTATCCCTTTGAAGGCCACCCTCGCCTCGGCCCTGGCGGTGGGATCCGGCGGCTCCAGCGGCTCCCTGGCGGACAAGCCCCTGCTCAAGGATGCCTACGGCAGGCTGCTCATCCCCGGCTCCCAGTTGAAGGGAAGGCTGCGCCACGAGTGCGAAAAGCTGGCCCGCGGCCTCGGCTGGGCCATTTGCCGCTCCCCCGACCCCGATCGCATGTGTCCCAAGCGGGAGGGGAGCGACGGCCACTTCGACCGTCCTGAATACCAGGTCGAGGGCTACGCCGGATCCCATTGCCTGGTCTGCCAGATCTTCGGCAATCCGGCCCTGCCTTCCCGCCTCTGGGTAGAGGATCTTGTCTGTGAGGTGCCGCCGACGGCGCTGGAACTGGCCCTCCGCCCAGGAGTCACCCTCAACCGCCGCCGCCGCACCGCCGAGGATCAGCGGCTCTACCTCATCGAGACCTCGCCGGCAGCCGAGCTGATCTTCTCCGGATCCCTGCAGCTTTTGCCCGACTGCCCTCCCTGGGGCAAGACCCTGCTGCGGGCGGCCCTGCACCACATTGGGGCGCTGGGGGGCAGCAAATCTGCAGGCTTGGGTTGGTTGCACTGGGATCCCCAGTCTCTAGCTGCCCTGCAGCCCAATGATGCAGATTGGGCCTTTTTGGCCGGAGGAGGGAGCTGATGGAGGCCATTGAACTCACGCTCACTGCCGAGTCTCCCCTGGCCATCGGTCGGCAAAAGCCGGGCGGCTCCATCAGCGAGGCCCAGGACTTCATTCCCGGCAGCGTGATCCGGGGGGCCTTGGCCGACCTCCTGCTCCGCCAAAGCCGGCGCCGCCCCGGCGAGGCCCTGACAGGAGATCTGGCTGCCCTGTTCACGGAGACCCGTCCGGCGGTGTTTACCCATGCCTATCCGGGATCCGGCAGCCGGGTTTTGCCGGCCACGGCCTTCAGCTCCAAAAACAACCCCGGCTTCCGCTCAGAGGCGGGCAAAACGGGGGTGTTCGACACACTGCTGGATCGCTTCTGCTCGCAGCGGCTGGGGATCCCCTTTGATCCGGCAGAGCCGGATGGCTCCGGAGGCAGGGTGGAGCCCTTCGGCGGCTTTTACAGCCAGGAGGGGGGATCCCGCTACCGAAGGGTGGCCGTGTCCAAGCGCCTGCTCACGCGGGTGGGGATCAACCGCCGCCGCGCCACCGCCGCCGACCAGATCCTCTACAGCCTGGAGGTGATCAACGAGGGCCGGGCTGGGCGAGATGGGAGCTTACAGCCTTCCCTCTTCAGCGGCCACATCTATCTGCAGGATCGCGAGCTGGCAGCAGCCCTCGCCGGCTACCTCAACACCCACGCCCGCCGTTTGTCCTTGGGAGGGGGGGTGTCGCGGGGGCTGGGCCGGGTCAGCCTCGCCGCTCGACACCTGAGGAACCCGAAGCCCTCCCTGGCTGAGCGGGTGACAGCCTTTAACCAAAAGCTGCAGCAGCGCTGGAAACAATGGCAGGTGTTTGGGGATCCCTGGCAGCCCTTGCCGCCGGAGCGGCAGTACTTCTCCATCGGGCTGCAGTCGGGGGCCATCCTCAAGGAACGCTGGCAGCGCACCACTGTGCTCACGCCGTCAATGCTCCAGGAGGAGGCCAACTGTGAGGACAGATCCCTGGTCTTGGAGCTGGCCTGCAGCAGCTACGCCTATGTTTCCGGCTGGAACGCCGCCTGGGGGCTTTTTAAAGATGTAGAGCTGGTTACAACCCAGGGCAGCGTCTTCCTGCTGAGCACCACGCAAATGGAGCGCTGGATCTCGATTTTGGCGGAGATGGAATACTGGGGCATCGGGGAGCGAACCGCGGAAGGATTTGGCCAAATTGAGGTCTGTAGTCTGTTCCATCATCATTTCTGGGAGAACCCGCTATGACCTTCGCCACCAGCGAGAGCAAACTGGAGCAAAAACAGGAACTTGAGATCCAGCGGCAAATTCGGCTGGCCGAAGATGAGCTGGTCGCCAGAATCCAAACTGCCTTGGATAACTTTAAAGATCTGGACAAATTGGAAGAGGCCCAGTACCGCAATTTGTTGCATGTGGCAGCTTCCACCGAAAGCTCAGAGGTGATCAAGAACTTCTTGCGCTACCAGATGGGGCGAGACGAAAAGTGGGGTCGGGGCAAGAACTCCTTGGCCGAAGCCATCATC
>NZ_JANSJB010000010.1:6278-27007 GCF_047462355.1 Synechococcus sp. H55.9
TGACCAGTTGTGCCCTTGAGGGTGTCGTCTCGACCTTTCGGCTCAGCCAGTTGAAAATCATCCCCATCCTGTTTGCCGAAGCCGTAGTGGAGCGTTAACTTCAGCCTTAACCTGATTTGAGGGAACGATGTTCGACGTTTTCAAAAACCGCTTGGAGATCACCGGCACGCTCACCACCGTGACTGCCCTGCACATCGGGGTGGGCCGCTCCACCGAGCCCATCGGCTCCGATCTGCCGGTTCTCAAGGACGCGCTGGGCCGCCCGCTCATCCCCGGCTCCAGCCTCAAGGGGGCGCTGCGCTCCCGCCTGGAGAGTTTTTTGCGCGGCATCGATCCGGCGCTGGCCAGGGATCCCAGCGAGTTGACCAGTAGCGAGCAAGTCCGGTTGGTCAACCAAATTAAGAACACCTACAAAGACGACGACGCAACCCTGACGCAAAAGCTGATCGAGGCCACCGACTGGGTCTCGCAGGCGTTTGGATCCCCTTGGCTGGCGGGCAAGGTGCAGATCCGCGATTTGCCGGTGGTGCGGGAAGCCTGGTTTGGCCAGTACCAAGAGCGGGATGGTGTGGCCATCGATCGGGATACGGAGACGGCGGCAGAGGGCAAGCTCTACGACTTTCAAGTGGTGCCGGCCAACACCCCCTTTCAGTTCCATGCCGTTGTCGAAAATGCCGAAGCATGGGAGCTGGGCCTGCTGGCCATCGGCTTGCACCAATTGGAAACGGAGCAGATCCCCTTGGGAGGGGGGCGCTCCCGCGGCTTGGGGGTCGTCCGCCTGGAGATCGGGGCGGTCTATTGGTTTGACTCAGAAGGGGATCCGCGGCGGCTGCTGACCTATCTGCAAGAGCTGGTGGCCGGAGAGCGGCACCCCCTCAGCCCGGAAGAGGCTGCTGCCTTGCGCCAAGACTGGGTGGAAGCCCTGGTTGCCAAACTAACCGCTGTCGCTCCCGTCGGCCCCCGCAGCTAGCGCAAGGGCTGGGCGAAAACCCTCTTGTTCCTCTTCAGTGAAGGATCCCAGGCCATGCACAAGCGCTACGTTAACCACTGCACCCTCTGCCTCACCCTCAAGCCGGATGGCCCTGTGCTCATCAAAGCGGGCAAACAAGGGGCGGATCCGACAAAACCCGATATGGAGTTTGTGGAAACCTATCGCGGCGGCGGGCGGACAGTCTATTTTCCCGGCAGCTCCCTCAAAGGGGCCATTCGCGCCCACGCCGAGCGCATTGTCCGAACGGTGGGCGGCGACAGACGGCCTGAGGGGAACAAGTTGCAACTCTGGGCCAGCGATCCCCTCGACCAAAAGGCCAACCAGTGGCTGGAAAAAATTGCCGAGTCCCACCGAGTTTACGCCCTCTCTTCTTTTACGGACCAGATGTTTGGCAACACGGCCATCGCCAGCCGGGTGCGCATCGAGGATGCCTATCCCAAGCCGGGGACACCTCTGCGGCTGGAGGAACGCAACGGGGTGGCCATCGATCGCGTCTTCGGGTCGGTGGCGGTGGGGCCGTTTAGCTACCAAGTCTGTGTCGAGGGATCCTTTCAAACCAAGATTCACCTGAAAAACTTTACCCTGGCGCAACTGGGCCTGCTGGGGCTGGTGCTGCGGGATCTGGACGAAGGATGGTTTGGGATCGGCTTTGCCAAATCCCGCGGCATGGGCCGCGTTCGGGTGGAGTACGAGTGGGCGACGGTGGACTACCCGGGCTGCCTGGTGGAGGAGGGGAGCCAGGAGCTACGGCTGCTGGGATCCCAGCTTGCCTGGCCAAGGGGATCCCTGCTGGGGGCGGGCGAGTTTCTCAGTCCAGAAGAGGCGGGCAAATACGGCTTTGCCAAACCCGATCGCCAGTTAGTGCCGGTGGGGGCGGAGCCGATGCCCTTGGGCTTTGGGGCGCGGCTGACCTGGGAGCAAACGTCTGAGGCCAAGGTGGAGCACCTGCTGGCCGCCGCCGTTAAAAGTTGGGCCCAGCTCTTGCAAACGGAGGCCAAAGCGGTATGAAACCAGCCTACGTAGCCGCCTACAAGGTTCAGGATCTGGCCGCTTGCAACGGCGGGACGGCGTCCTCGCTTTCCGAGATCCTCTCGGCCTGTTTTGCCGCCGCCGAAGAAACCTACACCTTTTTGCGCTGGCCCCACCGCGTCAGCGGCATTCAGGTGGGGATCCCGCCAGATCTGGTCTGTCAAGAGGGACAAGTCTTCTGCCAACAACGGGAGTTGCGCTGGAAAAGCACCCCCCGCGGCTGGGATCTGCTGTATCTGGGGATCCAACCTCCTCCCGACTTCTTTGTGCCGCTGGCCGGGGAGTGGCAGGGGGAGGATCGCGAGGCCGACCTGTACGGATCCCAAAGTCCGGAAACCCGCTTCCCCCAAGGTCTCAGCTATCCGAGGTCTCTCAAGCTGGGCCAGCGCTACTTTCGCGATGGGCGCACCGCCCGCGTTCACTTTGTTGCTCTCATCCCGAGGTCAAGATGACTCCCCAAGGCCCCCGACCCTTGCCCGCCCATTCTGCTTCTGCCAGAACGCCCGCCGGCAGCCGAGACCGGGGTGGAGGTGAGCAGGCCATGGCTCCCAAGCCCTACGAGCTGATCCCCTTTCCCCAGCAGCCCCCCAAGCTGGAGCGGCCCGCTGGCCACGCCAAGTTCCATCCCGACAAGTTGCACGGCACCCTCTTTCTCACCCTGACGGTGCAGACCGCTCTCCACATTTCCACCGGCCACCTGGCCTTGGGCAGCGACGTCGGCGTCAACGGGATCCCGGTGCTCAAAACCATGACCACCACCCCCGACGGGCGGCTCAAGATCCAGGGCAGCTCCCTCAAGGGGGCCATCCGGGCCATGTACGAGGCGATCACCAACAGCACCCTTGCAGTGATCACCAGCCGCTACAGAAATCAGATCCCGCCGGAGCGGCACCCCTGCCGCCAGAAGGAGCGGCTGTGTCCTGCCAGCCGCGTTTTTGGCGCCCTCAACTGGCAGGGGCTGGTGGAGTTCAGGGATGCCGTTGCCACTGGCACCGGCTCCGGCGGCGGATCCCTGCCCCCGCTGTACCGTCCCCGCCCCGACCAGCGCAGAGCCTACTTTGAAAACGGCAAGGCGGTTGGGCGCAAGTTTTATTACACGCACCGCAGGGCTTTGCAGAGCCATCAAAAGGGGACGCCCACCCAGCAGGCGGTGCAAAATACGGTTTTCAAAACCCAGATCCACTTCAAAAACCTCACTCCTGCCGAGCTGGGCACCTTGTTCACGGTGTTGGGTCAGGATCCCGCGCATCCGCTGCTGCTGAAGGTGGGGGGCGGCAAGCCTGTAGGACTGGGATCCCTGCAGGTCACCCTGGACAAGATCGAGCGGCCCCGCAACTTGAAAGAGCGCTACAGCCGCTACGATCCCCCACAAGCCGATACCCTAGAAGGAGAAGCCCTCAAAGCCTTTGTGCAAAAGCAGATCCAAGCTGCCCAGGGCTACATCCTGCCCGATCAGCTTCGGCAGTTGGCCGCCATCCTGAGCCCCACCCATCTGCGCGAGCCGCCCACCACCGCCTACTGAGGGTGCCTCTATGCTGTCAGCTCCGGTCGATCTCAGCCCCCAATCTTGGGATCTTGCCCACGGCATCGCCATGACTTTGGCGAAGGAAAGGGTAGATGTCAACGAATTGAGCAAGTGCCTCGCCTACCTCCGCTCGGTGGCCCATCTCCCCGACGCGGGATCCCGTTTCTTCCGATTCACCGGCGAGCTGGTGCGAGAAACTGGCCTCCACCGCAGCAACGAAACCCCACGCTACTACCGACTCATCGACCAAACCTGTAAAAGGTACTTGCAACCTCTGCAGGATAGGCCGGCTGAGATGCTGCAGATCCTGGGCTGGGCCGCCCGCCTGGCCCGCTACTACAAAGATGGGGGAGTGCCGATCGGCGAGATCCCGTCCCCTCCCGATCCCAATGGCGGTCGTCCGACCCATTCCCGCGGCGGCGAGGCCAAGCCCCAGCCAGAGGCACTGCGGCCCAAAGAGCAACCTGAACAAAAGCAGGCTCAGCCCCAAGTTGAAAATGCAGCAGCTTCTACCAAGGCCCGCTTCAAAATTGGGCAACACCTCAAGGCCAGCATCACCAATATCAAGGGCAACGAAGTTACCTTCCAAATCGTGGATACGGATATCAAGCTCACCCAAAAAGAGCCGAAACAGGCCGGATCCCTGGCGGTGGGGCAAGAAGTGGAGGTAGAGGTGCTCGACTTAAGGGGAGATGGCAGAGTTCGCAAAGTAAGGCTGCTCTGATCGCGAAAGGGGACGGAGCCCCTAAAAACTTCGAGAAAGTTAGGGGATAACCCATGCAGACCATCCTCATGACCGTGGGCACCTCTTTGCTCACCAACCCGGACAAAGACCTGCAGCCGCAACGCCCTTGGGTCGGCCAAAAAAACATCGGGGATCCGGAACGGGCCTTGGCCTGGATGAAAAAGACAGAACTGGAGCTGATCAGCGCCGAAACCAACACCTACTACCGGCTGGATCCCACTCCCCAGGATGCCTTGATTTTGCTTTACTCCGAAACCCCTGAGGGGCTGGAGTGTGCCCAGATTTTGAAACTCTTTTTTGAAGAAGCGCTGGGCCAACAACAGGTTTCCCTGGTGCCCCTCCCCGGCGTCAACTACGAGCTAGAGGGATCCTCCCTGGAGCGGATGGCCGAGCTGTTGCAACAGTTGGCGGAGAGCGCCAAAGGGATCGTCACCTTCGCCGCCACCGGGGGCTTCAAAGCCCAGGCCATGATCATGGCCGTGGTGGGCAGCCAATTGGGGATCCCGGTCTGCTACATCCACGAGCAATACAAATCTTTGGTGTATTTGCCCTATCTGCAACCGCAAGTCCAGCCGCGGATCCCGCGGGCGGCTCTCCCCGATTCCGGTCGAGATCGCTCCCAGGTCATCCAATTGCGGAGCGACAGCAGCCATCACCGCCCTCGCAGTTGGGTCAAGGTGGAAAAGCTCCTGCGCGACCTTCCCTGGGTGGATCTGGTTCGCTACGACTCAAATGCCTACGCTGCCCCCAAAAACGGCGTCAAAGCCGCCAACCGCAAAACCGAAGATGGCCGCCACGTTTTGTGGATCCATCTCCACGAAAGCCAGGACACCCACCTCGCCGTCCGGGTAGAGACCACCGGCTACACTCCCGACCACCTGGAGCAGGCTGCCGCCGAGTTGCGGGAGCGCTTGGGTCGTCTGCTCTGATGAATTCCACTTCCCCCGGTTACAACCCTTACCCAGATCCAGGGTCTGGTTTTGGGCGGCAATTTCCCCTTCTCCTCATTTCATTATTTTGCCGCCGCAGGGCCTGAAACCCGTGTCCAGCAAGGGATCGACCAGGTCAACAGAAAAATCAGGGTTTGGGGGCTATCGCCGACCCTGTCGCTGAATTTTCGCTAAAGAATTCCTCGGCCTGGCCGTGGGGAGAGTGCCAAGCATGTTAGAAGTGAATCAAAATGAGATCACGATAGGAGCCTGGTTTGCCTGTCGTCTGTTGTTGTCATAGTGGCTGAATACCATGCTGGATCCCCTTTTGGAAGAGAAAATCCGTGACCAAATCCGCACCCACAAGGTGCTGATCTACATGAAAGGCACCCCAGAGATGCCCCAGTGTGGGTTTTCCTATGCCGCCGTTCGTGTGCTGGAGAGTCTGGGCTTTCCCTACACGGCGATCAACGTGCTCGAGGATCCCGAAATTCGTCAGGGGATCAAAGAGTTTTCCAACTGGCCTACTATCCCGCAGATCTATATTGACGGCGAGTTTGTGGGCGGCTGCGACATCCTGCAAGAGATGCACGCCCGCAACGAGTTGCGCCCTCTGGTCGAGGCGGCTTTTGCCAAGGCCGGCGCCCAACCTTGAGGGCCGCAGGGGATCCCATGCTCACCTCGGATCGCCTGCGACAGCTCTTGGCTGAGAAGCTGCAAGCCCTCTACGTCCACGTGGAGGACGAGTCGCACCGCCATGCTGGCCATGGGGGACGGCAACAGGGATCCGGGGGGCACTACCGCGTGCAGGTGGTGTCGCCCCTGTTTGCCGGCAAAACTCCTCTGCAACGGCATCGCCTGGTGTACGCCGCCCTGGCCGAACAGATGGGTCAGGGCATTCATGCACTGGCGTTGCAAACTTACAGCCCCGAAGAGGTCTCTGCAGAAGGGATCCCTAAGCAGATCGGCTAGCATAGGGGGCAAGATTGCGGCCCTGTTGGGGCAGAGGAGGGAGCATGGCAACTCTGTTGGCCACCTGGCTGATGTCAGCCTTGAGCGTGATGATTTTGGCTTGGCTTTTGCCCGGGATCCACGTCTCTGGGTTTGGGGGTGCTTTGGTGGCAGCTCTGGCCATTGGCCTGGTCAATGGTTTGGTGAGGCCGTTTCTCCGGTTGATTACCCTGCCGATTACAGTTCTTACCCTGGGTTTGTTTTGGCTAATTTTGAACGGCATTTGCCTGGCCATCGCCGACAAGCTGGCCGGGGATGCCTTCAATATCGATAACTTTGGTTGGGCGTTCCTCGGCGCGATAGTACTTTCCGTCGTCAGTGGCTTGGTTCAGCGTGTTTTTGAGCAAGGTGTGCAGAGCTAACTGTTCCGTAGCCATAGAAGGCCGGAGTCGATACTATTTTCTCAGAAAAATTGAGGCAATGCTTTCTCTTCAGTAACCCCTAAAGATCAACCTAGATTCTTAGTTAACAATTGTCCAGAAAAGTTTTTTGAAGGTTTAGGCACCCAGAGGGTTTGCCAGTCCACAGTTTGCTAATACGAAGGAAATATTGCCAGCAAGCATCTCACAAAAGTTTTTGCGTCAGCTTTATCTGAGGCTATTTGTTAGGAGTGCTGAACAAATGGAATCCTTAATCTGCGATTAGGAGCTGATGGGTATGAAGGCGTTGCTGCTCTATCCCCGCTTTCCCAAGTCTTTCTGGTCTTACAATCGCACCATCGAGATGGTGGGGCTAAAAGCGCTGATGCCGCCGCTGGGCCTGATCACCGTTGCCGCTCTGTTGCCCCAGGATTGGGAGATTCGCTTTGTGGATCGCAATGTCGCCCCCGAGACGGAGGCCGATTGGCAGTGGTGCGACCTGGTGATCCTGTCGGCCATGCTGGTGCAGAAGCAAGACTTTCACGCACTCATTCGCAAAGCGGTGCAGTTGGGCAAAAAAGTAGCTGTGGGCGGCCCCTATCCGACTTCT
Organism: Synechococcus sp. H55.9; assembly: GCF_047462355.1. Taxonomy (NCBI): domain Bacteria; kingdom Bacillati; phylum Cyanobacteriota; class Cyanophyceae; order Synechococcales; family Synechococcaceae; genus Synechococcus; species Synechococcus sp. H55.9. Next base: position 13,478 of record NZ_JANSJB010000010.1, read on the forward strand.
GTGCCCCAAGATGCCCTGGAATCCGGGGCTCACTATTTGGTTTTGGACGAAGGAGAAGAGACCATACCGGCTTTTGTCAAGGCTCTAGAATCTGGGCAAGAAGCGGGCATTTTTCGAGCCACAGAAAAGCCAGACGTCACCCAAAGCCCCCTGCCGAGATTTGACCTGCTGCGCATGGATCAATACTTCATGATGTCGGTGCAATTCTCGCGGGGTTGCCCCTTTAATTGTGAGTTTTGTGACATCATCTCTCTTTATGGGCGCAAGCCGAGAACCAAGGAGCCAAGCCAAATGCTGGCCGAGCTGCAAGCCCTCTACGACCTGGGCTGGCGAGGTTCGATTTTTGTGGTAGATGACAACTTTATCGGCAATCAGCGCAACGTCAAGCGATTTTTACGCGAGCTGATCCCGTGGAGCAAGGAGCATAACTATCCATTTACCTTTATGACAGAGGCTTCTGTCAACCTAGCTGAAGATGAAGAGTTGATGCAGTTGATGGTAGAAGCGGGGTTCTATGCGGTCTTTCTGGGTATTGAGACCCCAGACCAAGACAGCTTACAGATGACTCAAAAGCTACAGAATACCCGCCACCCCCTGGTAGAGGCTTGTCGCAAGATCAACGATGCCGGGCTGTTGATCTACGCCGGGTTTATTCTGGGCTTTGACGGAGAGCGGCCAGGTGCGGGGGAGCGCATCCAGGCTTTTGTCGAGCAGACCGGTATTCCTCAGCCGATGTTGGGGATTTTACAGGCTCTACCCAACACCCAACTGTGGAATCGCCTCAAAAAAGAGCAGCGGTTGCTGGAGGGGATCGGCGTCACCGAGTTTGGGGATCAAAACACGCTGATGAACTTTATTCCCACCCGTTCTCCATCTGAAATTGCCCGGGAATATCTGGAAAGTTTTTGGAAGTTGTATGAGCCGGCGCGATATCTCTCTCGCTGTTTGCAACAGTGCCTGAGTATCGGCACTAAAGTAGGTCGGCAACAAGCAATGCGGCTGCCCCTTCACAAAGGGATCTATCTGCTTCTACAACTCATCTGGCGGCAAGGGATCCTTCATCCCCAAATTCGCGCCCAATTTTGGCAACAGCTATGGACGATCTGGCGCCAGAAACCGAGCCTGCTGAACCTATATCTGGGCCTCTGTGCTGCGGGGGAGCATTTTTGGGAATATCGAGAACTGGCGCGCGCCCGCCTCAGCCAACAACTGGGATACGATCCTTTGCTGGCCAGCTCATCATAATCTCCGGGCGGGGCCGATGCGGCGACGACAGTTGGCGGTGATGGGGCTGGGATCCCTGTGGGCCCTTTGGGGAGGCTCTCTGCAGGCCCAGACTGCTGGAGATTGGTTGGCCGTGGAGCTGTTCAGCCGCTGGGGCGCGGAGCCTTTGACCCAACTGGAGCTGAGCGGCCCCTTTGTCTTGAATCAGCAGCCCTTTCCGGCAGGGATCTGGAAGCTGCAGGTTCACCGCCAAGCGCTGATTTTGAGCGGGCCGGGCCAGCCCCGTCGCTACTCGGGATCCCTTTGGCTGCAAGGAGGGGGGCTGCGTCCTGCGGCGGGAGAGGAGCGTCGCTACCGTGGCTTGATCCAGATTCGCCCAAGCGGCCCAGAGCGCCTGCACCTGCTGAACTGGGTACAACTGGAAGACTACCTGCTGGCCTTGGTGCCCGGCGAAATGCCTGCCGATTGGCCAGCCGCCGCTTTGCAGGCCCAAGCCATCCTGGCCCGTACCCTGGCCGTTCCCCATCTGCGCCCCGCTCCAAGAAGAGAATGGCCCTCTACCCCGGCAAGGCCATTGCAAGATTCCACCGCCCACCAGTTCTACGGGGGCCTGGCCTATGAGACGGCGGCGACCACGGCTGCGGTGCGGGCAACCCAGGGGCAGATCCTAACCCATGCCGGCCAGCCGGTAGAGGTTCTGTTTCACTCCACCTGTGGCGGCCACACCAGCGCCAACCAAGATATTTTTGCCCCACCCGCCCGTCCCTACCTGCAAGGGGTGAGTTGCGAAGGGTGTCGCGCTTCCCCCTTCTATGGCCCCCACAGTGTCCGGCTCAGCCGACAAGAGTTGGAGCAAGCCCTGGGCAGCGCCGAGTTAGAGATCCTGCAATCGGATCCCTGGGGGCGCCCTCTGCGCATCCGCGTCGGATCTCGGTTATTTACCGGACAGGAGTTTGTGTTGCACCTCGGGCAAACCCTAGGGTGGGGGATCCTGCCCAGCAACCGCTTTACCCTCAAACGCCTCGAGCCAAAGGCCGGCCAGCCGGAATCGTACCTTTTCACCTATCGGGGAGCCGGGCACGGGGTGGGTCTATGTCAGTGGGGAGCCCGCGGCCTGGCCGAACAGGGCTACACAGCGTCGCCCATCCTCAACCACTACTTCCCCGGCACCCAGGTGACACCGTTGAGCTGATGAAACATCTCTCCACAGCGTTATTGCTACGCAACACTGTCGCGAACTCCCCTCTCCCTCTGGGAGAGGGGACGGGGGTGAGGGTGCCTCTGGGAGAGGGGACGGGGGTGAGGGTGGGAGAGGGGACGGGGGTGAGGGTAGCGGCGCAGATACCGACTCCTTAGATCCACCACAAGCAGGGGATCTGGTGCCATCCCAGCTTGAGAAGCTGTCCTCAGGAAAGAGCTTTGGGAGTGACCTTCAAAATGGTGGAACGGGATCTAGACGGAGCTGAACCATTCGCCTGGGGCTCCTTGGCCATCCCACCGCCGGTGGAAGCTGCTTGTGCTCCGCGCCGCTTCCGCAGGCCAGCCGCCTCGGCCTGCTGGCCTGTAACGCTGGAAGCAGTCTTCGCTTGGGTTTTGCTTGCAGCGGAGTCGGCTTTGCCGGTTGAGCGGCTTTTTTTCTTGCCATCGGCAGCAGAACCTTCTTTTTCGGCCAACACCTGCAGGGCCATTTCCAGGGTGACCGCTTCGGCAGGGAGCTCCTTGGGCAAAGAAGCATTGACCTTGCCGTGTTTGACATACAGCCCGTAGGGGCCGTCGTGCAGATTGACCGGCTCGCCGTCCTCAGGATGGGATCCCAGCTCGCGCAGGGGTTTGGCGGAGCCGCGCCCACGGCCTTTTTTGGGCTGGGCCAGCAGCTCCAGCGCCCGCTCTAGGCTGATGGTCAGCACATCCTCATCGGCGGGCAGCGAGCGGAAATCGCCGTCGCAGACCACGTAGGGGCCGAAGCGGCCAATCCCTGCTTGCACCTTTTTCCCCGATTCCGGGTGCTCCCCCAACGTGCGGGGCAGGCTGAGCAACCCCAGGGCAATCTCAGGGGTGACCTGCTCCGGCTTTAGCCCTTTGGGCAGGGAGGTGCGCTTGGGCTTCTTGTTCTCCTCCGACACCTCCCCCAATTGCACATAGGGGCCGTAGGGACCCTGGGGAATCACGTAGACCGGCTCTTGGGTTTCCGGGTGGAAGGTGATGGGCTTGGGGCCCTCCTGTTTGCGCTTGATCAGCTCCGCTACATGTTCGGCGCTGAGATCGGCGGGGGGAATCTCCTCCGGCAGGTTGGCGCGCACCTCTCCCGATTCAGTCTCTACTGCTACATAAGGGCCGTAGGGGCCGATGCCGATCTTGACGGGCAGGTTCTCCAGGTGAATGGAGCGGGCCAGGCCAGAGTCGATTTCCAGCTCGCGCGCCTTCACCTGGCCTTCTAGGCCCTGCTCTCCCAGAAAGAAATGGCGCAAATAGGGCAACCAGTCTGCCTGGCCAGAAGCGATGTCATCGAGGGTTTGCTCCATCTCGGCGGTGAAGCGGGTATTCACCAAGTTGGGAAAGTATTTTTCCAGCAGCTCGGTCACTGCAAAAGCGGTGTAGGTGGGCACGAGGGCATTCCCCATCGACCTCACGTAGCCACGGCTCATGATCGTGTTCAAGATGGTGGCGTAGGTGCTGGGACGGCCAATGCCCTCGCTTTCCAACACCTTGACCAGGGAAGCTTCCGTATAGCGGGCGGGGGGCTGGGTCTCGTGGCCGACGGGTTCGAGCTTCCGGCAGCGGAGGGGATCCCCCTGCCGCAAGCGGGGCAGATGCACCTCCCGATCTTCCAGAGCCGCCTCCGGGTCGTCGGATCCCTCCACATAGGCGCGGAAGAAGCCGGGAAAATCGATGCGCTTGCCGCTGGCCCGAAACACCGCATCGTCCACCGCGATGAGCACGATGGTGTGGGTCTGTCGTGCTTCGGCCATTTGGCTGGCGACGGTGCGCTTCCAGATCAGGTCGTAGAGGGCCAGCTCCTGCCCTGTGAGCGGGGTTTGGCTGGGCAGGCGAAACTCCGACCCGGCGGGACGAATGGCCTCGTGGGCTTCTTGCGCCCCTTTGGTTTTGGTGGTGTACTGGCGCGGTTCGGGGCTGAGGTACTCCTTGCCGTACATCGACTCCACGCAGGCGCGGGCGGCGCGGATGGCCTGTTCCGACAGGTGTACCGAGTCGGTGCGCATGTAGGTGATGTAGCCCTCTTCGTAGAGCTTTTGGGCGATGCGCATCGTCTGCTGGGCGGACAGGTGTAGCTTGCGGTTGGCCTCCTGCTGCAGCGTGGAGGTGGTAAAAGGAGGGGCGGGCTTGCGGGTGGAGGGGCGCTCTTCGACCGAGCTGACGACCCAAGCTTTCCCCAGCAGGCGATCCCGTAGGGCCTCGGCCTGGGCTTGATCCAACAGCACCACATCCCGCCCGGCCATGAGCTGCCCGGTGCTGGGATCGAAGTCTTGCCCGCCGGCCAGGCGCTTGCCGGCCAGGCTCACCAGCTCTGCTGGAAAGACGCTCTGCCGCTCCTGCGGGGAAGTGCTCGGTTGCAGCTCCGCCTTCAGATCCCAGTAGGAGGCTTTTTTGAAGGCGCGCCGCTCCCGCTCCCGATCCACCAAGAGCTTGACCGCCACCGACTGCACCCGCCCTGCTGAGAGTTTGGGGGCAATTTTTTTCCACAGCAGCGGCGACAGGGTGTAGCCCACCAGGCGATCCAAGATGCGGCGGGTCTCCTGGGCACGCACCAGTTGCTCGTCCACCTGGCGGCAGTTTTGCAGCGCCTCTTGAATGGCCTCGCGGGTGATCTCGTGAAACACCATGCGGCGGGTGGGCACCTTGGGTTGCAGCACCTGTTGCAAATGCCAGCTAATGCTTTCCCCTTCGCGATCTTCGTCGGTGGCCAGGATCAGCTCGTCGGCTTTCTTGAGGGCTTCCTTCAGTTCCTTGACCACTTTCTTCTTGTCTTTGGGGATCACGTAGAGGGGCTCGAAGTCGGCGTGGACATTGACCCCCAGGCGGCTCCACTCTTCACCCTTCAATTCTTCTGGGATTTCAGATGCCGAATCGGGGAGATCCCGCACATGTCCCATCGAGGCCTGAACTTCGTACCCTGCGGGCAAGAATCCACGGATGGTGCGGGCTTTGGTGGGAGATTCGACAATGACCAGCTTAGGCATGATGATGTTGTTGTTGGCAGCAATTGGCTGAGGTTGCCAGGGCCAGCGTACACCACAAGAGGTGCTTAAAATAGATGGCCTACTTCTCTGGAGCCTAGCAAGTCTATCTGCGCTTGACTAGCGGTCATCGGCGATTGATTCCAGGGATCTGCCCCCACCTGGCTCTTTGTACGACCATGAAACTGCATCATTTTTCCATTCGCACTGCCGATATTTTCCGCTCCATCGCCTTTTACGAGGGGCTGGGCTTGGCTGTGGAAGAACGCTTCACTGCCGGGATCACGTTGGCCTGCTGGATGCGTGGTCCCTGGGGGCGCCTAGAGCTGATGCAGGTGCCCCAGCCCCAGCCGGCTCCCGATCCCTTTGGGGATCCCCACTATGTGGGCTACTACCATCCCTCTTTGGAGATCGGCCCTGAATGGGGATCCCTGGCCGGCTATTTAGAACATCTACAAGCGCAAGTCCCCCTTACCCTGCTGCTCCCGCCCCAGCTCCAGCAGATCGGCCATCAAACTTATGAGGTAGCCTTCATCGCCGATCCCGATGGCCTGCCGATTGAGTTGCTGCGTTTGCAGGGATCCCCGGAATCCCAGCAGTTGGGCAAGGAAGGCTGTTGAATTTGCCGTTGGGTGGGATCCTGCAATTGGGCCTGAAGCTAAGCTGGTAAGGCCTGTGGGGAACTTGAGCAAGGATGGGTTGGCTTGTTTACTGAACTGGCGATGAAAGCTCAGCTTCCGGTTACCGTCTTGACGGGCTTTTTGGGCAGTGGTAAGACCACCCTGCTCAAGCGCATCCTGCAGGAAAAGCATGGGCTGCGCATTGGGGTTATTCTCAACGAGTTTGGCGAAATTTCCATCGATGGCGAGCTGGTCAACCTGCCCGAAGAGGGGCTGATGCAGCTGAGTAATGGTTGCCTCTGTTGCACGGTGCGGGCAGATTTTGAACGGGCAGCCCGAGAGCTGCTGCAGCAGGCCCAGGCGTTGGACTACCTGGTGGTGGAAACCAGCGGGGTGGCGGATCCCAGGCAGGTGACGGAGCTGTTTGTGCAAGAGACTTTTCATGAGGACTTGCGCCTCGATGGCGTGGTGACCCTGGTGGATGGGGCCGAATACTGGCACAACTTCCGGCGCTCGCAAACCGCCGCCCACCAGATCAGCAGTGCTGACATCCTGCTGCTCAACAAGGTGGACTTGATCACCCCTATCGAACAAGAGCAGATCCTTGCCGATCTGCGCCGCTACAACCCCGATGCCCCTTGCCTGCTCACCACCCATGCCCAAGTCCCCCTGACCCGCATTTTGGATGTGCATGCCTTCCGTCCAGAAGGGTGGGATCCCAAACTTCCCGATTTGGAAGCCGAGGCCCACCCTAGCCATCACCTCGCAGAAGACGGGATCCAATCGGTGAGCTTTCAACTGCAGCAGCCGCTGGATTTGATGGCTTTTCGCGACTGGCTACAAGACTTGCCGGAGACGATTTTTCGCGCCAAAGGGGTGCTGTGGGTTGTGGACGAGCCGCAGCGGGTTATCTTTCATCAGGTAGGCCAGCGGCAAACCCTCTTCTTGGAACGGGACTGGGATGTGGAAGAGCCTCGCCTGTCCAAAATTGTGTTGATCGGCAAAGGGCTAGAGCGAGAACAGTTGGCTGCCGACCTCAGCCGGGTCGCCGCTGGTTAGGGATCCTCGTCATGGCTATTTTTTCAGTTCGTGGATGGGGTGAATTGGGATGGCTCGCAGCAAGCTTTCGGAGCAAGAACAACAGCAAATTGTCAGCGCCTACCGCGGCTCAGCAGCGACCGCCGTCGAATTGGCCGAGCAATTTCAAGTGAGCGTCACCACCATCACCCGCGTGTTGAAGGAAAATATCGCTGCCGATGAGTACCAGCGGTTGATTCAGCTCAAACGCTCGGCTGCCCGCCGCAAAGACATAGAGGAAAAAGTGGCCGTTGGCCAGATCGCAGCTTTGGAGCAGCAGCTCTTGCCGCTGTCTCCATCTGGGGATCCCCCCGCAGCCGCCACACCCCCCAATGGTGAAGAGCCGAACACAAACGACGCACCCATCGGCGGGATAGAAGAGTCTTTGCCAGAACTGCAGTTGGCGGCTGAGCTTCAGGAAGATCTAGAGGATATCGACGACGAGGAGGAAACCGAAGAAGACAGTGACCTCGAAGACGAGGACGACTCCGACTATTTCCCAGAAGACGAGCCGGAAGCAGACCACCTCACCGATCCCGGCTATCAAGTTCAGGTGTTACCCCTGGAAGAGCTCACCCCGCCGGAAACCTGTTATGTCGTTGTTGACCGCTACCAGGAGCTGACCACTCGCCCCCTCAAGGAATTCTTTGGCCCCGGATCTGTGCCCGTCGAAGGGATCGATAACGCCAATACGCTGCCCATTTTCGACAACCACAAGGTGGCCCGTCGCTTTTCCGAAATGAGCCGCCGCGGCAGCAACACCTACCCCCCCTATCGGGTGATCCAGTTTCCCGGCTACATTCTGGACATTGTGCGCACCCAATTGCAAAAAAAAGGCATCACCCATCTGCTCGTAGATGGGCAGATCTACAGCCTCTAGGTCAGTTGGGCGGCAATCGCTCTCAACAGGTGGGTTTGGTCGATGGGCTTGGTTAGGTAGGCGTCAGAGCCGAGCCGTAGCCCTTGTTCAATGGCTTCTTGGGAGGTTTTGGAGGAGAGAAAGACGAAGGGGATGTGGGCCGTGGACTGATCCCATCGCAAGGCATCTAACACGCCATAGCCGTTCAGCTTGGGCATGACCACATCGCACAACACCAAATCCGGCATAAGCGCGCGCACCATCTGTAGGCCTTCCTCGCCATCGGTGGCCGCCACCGTGTCGTACCCAGCCCGCTGCAACACCTTCTGCAGATAGGTGCGGATAGAGGGTTCGTCTTCAATCACCAAGATGCGTTTGGACATGTGGCTTCGTAGACAAGCAAACGATAGTCTCCCCCAACCTGTCGGGCTGGCTGTCAGCTTCAACCGAGAGCCCAGTTGATGCGGGAACGGACAGAGAAGCTATAAAGGCAGCATAGGAAAACTCTGAGGAAAAAAACTCCGCCAAATGGCTCATTCTGGCACCCCAACCCTCTGCAGAAATCCTGATACGGTGCAGAACCTCCTTCCTCATCCGCAGATTTGCGCTTATGGTCATTATCAAATAGCAATGAAACGTTTCTCTCCGTCTATCCCTAACTCCCCTCTCCCTCTGGGAGAGGGGCAGGGGGTAAGGGCTGGGAGAGGGGCAGGGGGTGGTCGCGTGAGCGGCGCGGAGCGCTTGGGCACCTCTGGGAGAGGGGCAGGGGGTGAGGGGCCTATTCCGAGGTCAGTTGTCGCTCCATCAGCCTGGCCAGGGCGGCAGTGGGAGTGGTCTGCCCCTGCAGCAACCGGTGAACCTCTTGGGTAATGGGCACCGGGATCCCGTGTTGGGCGGCGATCTTGACCACAACAGGGGCGGTGTAAACCCCTTCGGCGGTGCCCTCGATGGCGGCCAAAACCTGGGACAAAGGACTACCCTGGCCCAATCCGTAGCCCACCCGGTAGTTGCGGCTCAGAGGGCTGTGGCAGGTGGCCAGCAGATCTCCCAGCCCCGACAGGCCGTTGAAGGTCTCAGGTCGCGCCCCCAGCTTGGATCCCACCCGGATCATCTCTGCCAGGCCGCGGGTGACCAGAGCCGCACGGGCATTGGCCCCCAGTTGCAAGCCGTCACACACTCCAACAGCGATGGCGATAACATTTTTCAAGGTGCCCCCCAGCTCCACCCCCAAGGGATCGCTGCTGGTGTAGAGGCGAAACCGTTCCGAAGCCAGGGCCTGTTGTACCTGCATAGCTGCCCAGGGTTCCCGGCTGGCCACCACTGCCGCTGCCGGCAAGCCCTGACGGATTTCCGCCGCAAGGTTGGGCCCTGAAAGCACCACCAGGGGCTGCTCTGGGAAAGTGGCCCCCCAAATTTGGGCAGGGGTCAGAAGCTGCAGCGGATCCAGCCCTTTGGTGGCCGAGACCACAATCGCTTGGGGAGGGATCCCCACCTGGCGCACCGCTTCCACCACAGGGCGCACCCCCGCCATGGAGACTGCCGAGATGAGCATTTGGGATCCCGGTAGCACTTCTTCGAGATCCAGACCCTTGCGCCGATCCCAAACCTGCACCCGGTGCCCTTGGGCTTGGGCCAGCAGAGCCAGTGTGCTTCCCCAGGCTCCCGCCCCCAGAATGGCGATGCTCTGGGGAGAGGTCGGGCGTTGGACTTCTGTCTTCATCGCACCTCTCCAGCCGTAGCCTCTCTCCTAGGGTGCCTCTGGCTAACCCCTCTAAAAAAGTCTTCACCGTTGGGAGGAAGAGCAAGGGCAAAGGTTAGTATGAGTGGATACCAAATCATGGGTTCAGAATCGAGAACAAAGGAGATGACAGAAGCAGGGATCCAACGCCTTCCTGCTGAGGTGGCTGCCAAGATGGGGAGTTGGCGGCACGGCTATGCCCTGACCAATGGCATTCAACTGCACTATGTCACCCAGGGGGAAGGGGAGCTGGCGATCTTGTTACACGGTTTCCCGGAGTTTTGGTACTCCTGGCGCCACCAGATCCCGGTGTTGGCGCAGCGATTTCGCGTGGTGGCCCCTGACCTGCGCGGCTACAACGACTCCGACAAACCGGATCACGGCTACGACCTGGATACCCTCACCGAGGATGTCCGCGGCCTGTTGCATCACTTTGGGGCCCAGAAGGCGGTGGTCGTGGCCCACGACTGGGGGGGAGCCATTGCCTGGCACTGGGCGCAATTTTTCCCGCACGAGATCCGCAAGCTGGCCGTTCTCAATTCTCCCCACCCAGCCTGCTTTCGGCGGGAGTTCTTGAGCAACTTGGATCAACTGCGGCGCAGCTGGTATCTGTTCTTTTTTCAGTTGCCTTGGCTGCCAGAGTGGGTGCTGCAGTGGGATTTGGGAGATTGGGTGCGGCGCATTTTCCAAGAAACCTCGGTGCGCAAAAGCGCCTTCACTCGCCACGATCTGCAGCTCTACCAAGAGGCCCTCGCCAAACCCAAGGTGCTCACCTCTGCCCTCAACTACTACCGCCAGCTTTTTAACCTGCCCACCTTGCAGAACCTGTTTTTGCAGCCCATGCGGCAGATCCTCGCCCCCACCCTGCTCATCTGGGGCGAAGAAGACTTTGCCCTCAGCCGCGAGCTGACCGAGGGGATGGATCCCTTTTTCCCCAACGGCCTGCGCAAGGAGTACATCCCCGAATGCGGCCACTGGGCACAGCAAGAGGCGCCGCAAACCGTGAATCGACTGCTGATGGAGTTTCTCTAGCCAGCGGGGGAATGGCCGGGCTGGGGATCCGCCCTTTACCATCTCCAAGGGTTCACCCTAGAATAATCCACTGAATTCTACGGGAGAACCGGCATGGCCCTGGAGTATCCATCCCACCTGCGCTACGTGGACACCCACGAGTACATCCATGTCGAGGATGATATTGCGGTGATCGGGATCACGGCTTATGCCGTCGATCAGCTTGGGGACATTGTTTTCGTCGGCCTGCCCGAAGAAGGCACCGAGATTGAAAAAGGCGAGAGCTTTGGCTCGGTCGAGTCGGTCAAGGCGGTCGAAGATCTCTATGCCCCCCTGTCGGGAGAAGTGGTGGCCGTCAATACGGCAGTGGTGGATAGCCCGGAGAGCATTGCCGACGATCCCTATGGCGATGGCTGGCTGATCAAGGTGCGCATCGCCAACCCCGAAGATCTCGAAGACACCATGAGCGCTGAAGCCTACGCCAGCCTGGTAGAGGGGTCGTAAACTTAACTGCAACGGCTGGCCTTGAGCTACCGGAAAAGCTCTCGGTTGCCACCCTCGGCCTTAGCTCGGTAGAGAGCCTTGTCGGCAGCAGCCAGCAGACTTTGCGGGTCGGCTCGTTCTCCCAGCTCCAGCAGAGAGGCGATGCCTACGCTGCAGCTCAGGTGGGTGGTCTCCGCCCCTACCTGCACCGACAGCAACTGGACGGCCTGCCGCAAGCGCTCTTTTAACCCCAAGATTTGGGGGTTCGGGATCCCGCGTACCAAGAGGGCAAATTCATCGCCCCCCAGCCGGGCCAGCAGATCCTCGCGACGAACTTGGGCCTGCAATTGTCGTGCCACCCGGATCAAGGTTTGATCCCCAACCCAGTGCCCCCAGCGATCGTTGATTTGCTTGAACCCATCCAAGTCCAGATAGAGCACGTGGAGGGGAATGTGATGGCGAAGCGCAAAAGGGATCTCCAGCTCCAGTTGCTCCAGGAAAAAACGGCGGTTGTGCAAGCCGGTCAGCGGGTCGTAGAGGGCGGCAGTGGCCATTTGCGAAAAGAACGCTGCTTCTGCCGCGTCGTAGTGGGCAAACTTGAGGGTGGTGGCCCCCACTTGAATGCGATCTCCATCTTTCAGAAGAATGCGGCTGATGCGTTTGCCGTTGACGTAGGTACCGTTGAGGCTCTCTAGATCGGTGAGAACATACCCCTCGCCTTCTCTCTCCAGCCGACAGTGCTGCCGGGAGACGGCGTGGTCGGATAGCTGAATATCTGCTTGGTGGCTGCGCCCCAAAACTCCCCCACTTGCCATAGGAAAGGTCATGCCCACATTGGCACCGCTGATCACCGTCAGAAAGGCCGCAGTCGGCTCGGCCTGGGAGCCGCGCTCGTAGGGGGGGATCCGAGTGGTTGGTTCCTCTGGCATCGGAAAGAGAGGATCTGGAGGCATGGCCCGTTGTAACTTGTATAAAAGTTAAGTTAGCAACAACTCCTGTTTATATCCGTATTATGCTGGTTGGCCCGCGGGCCTGTTTGTGCGTGAGGGGTGCATAAGAGTTGTCTTGCCAGTTCTGATCCGAAGGGTTGCCGAGGCAGCCTAGAATGGGGCTGGGATCCTTAATCCAGGAGAAGCGGGGCATGACAAGACCCAATTCTGCCCACCTGTTGACCCCAGATTTTCGCCTCAGCCTGTCGGTGCTGGCCTTGGCAGTGCCGTTGTTTTGGCTTTCTTTTTGGGCGGGGCTGGGGGTGGGCCTGTTTGGCCTGTTTTTGATGGTGCAGACCTCTTTGATTGGGCTGGCCTTTACCAGGACGGCGCTGCAGGTCTACAGCGGCCCCAAACGCATCCGCGAGTTCCCCTATAGCGAGTGGCAGGATTGGCAAATTTTCTGGCCGCCGCTGCCGGTTTTGTTCTTTTTCCGAGAAACCCAGAGCATTCATTTTTTGCCGATGCTGTTTAACCCTGCCGAGCTGAAAATGTGCCTGGAAGAGCGGTTGGGCCATCTCCACCCACGACGAAAGTCTCATGGCTCCCGCCAATGATTGGCTCTGCCGTGTGGGTTTGGCGGCAGGCAGGGAGATGGCGCTGGCTGGAGTGTCAGCTTTTGGCAGAGTGGCCTCACGCTTTTGGCTCTCGCCAAGGCCATCCTCACCTCCCGTCCCAGTTGGCCGCCCGGCTGCAACTGCCCCCTGAACGGGCCACGTGGGGCCATCAGGTGCACGGCTGCAACTGGATTTGGGCAGATGAGGGCACGGAAACCCTCAAGCAAAAAAGACCCGGTCAAGGGATCTCTACCCGTTCTCAGGCGGATGCAGTCATTGCCCGCCGCCAAGGGGATTCTGCCTGGGTATGCACCGCTGACTGTGTGCCGATTTTGCTGGCCAGTCGAGGATGGGTGGCGGCCGTTCATGCCGGCTGGAGAGGAACTGCTGGGGGGATTTTGTCCAAGGTGCTGCGGGAGTTTCTCCGGGCGGGGATCCCTGCTGCCGCGATTCGCGTTGCCATCGGGCCTTCTATTTCGGGGTCGGTCTATCAGGTGTCAGAAGAAGTGGCCGAGCAGGTGCTGAAAAGCCTGCCTCTGGGGCTGGACACCCGCGCCGCCCTGTTGCCGGATCCTCTGCCCGGCAAAGTTCGTTTGGATCTGCGCTGGGTCAATTGTGCCCAAGCCCAAGCCCAAGGGATCCCCTCTGAACAGATTGCCGTCAGCCCCCATTGCACCCTCAGCCAACCCCAAGATTTCTTTTCCTACCGCCGCGATGGATCCCTGAAGGATGAGCAGGGCCGTCATTGCGTGCAGTGGTCGGGCATTGGCCTGCGG
>NZ_JANSJB010000010.1:27107-29894 GCF_047462355.1 Synechococcus sp. H55.9
GCGGTTCAGGTTCTGAGGAAGGCCGGGATCCCGCTGCTCCCTCGCCGCAGATGTGGGCTGAATGGCATATTCGCGCCAATGTCTGTACCGGCAACCTATCTACAGAAGAGTTGGCGGAGCTGTTTCCATTGGTCAACCAAGCTCTGGTGGATGCCGTCTGCCAGGGAGGAAGTTAAGAGGAAGTTAAAGATCGCCCAGGTTGGCAGTAAGGTAAAGAAGGAGCCTCTAGGTCGCTGCTGCATGGATTTTGAGAAGCTATTGGAGGAATGGGTGGCAGCCTTCACCCAAGCGGCGGAAGAAAGCCTCGCCGCTTTGGAAACAGCCCTGACAGAACTGACGGAACACCTGGCCGTGCCTCTCCAAGAAACCCTGCGGCAGTGGGAAGCGCTCTGGAATCTGGAGGAGGAACTGGAGCCAGAACCTTGCGAGGAAACCTTCAACCCTTCTGTGGGCGAATCTTTCAGCAGCAGCCGTTTCTTCGTCAGCCCGATAGGATTTGGTGGCCTGGTTGTTTATACCTACGTGGCTTCGCCGCCCGACTCCATCGGGGATCCCACCTGTCGCTACAATGCCCATTCTCCAGAGTTGCGCTGTGCCGTCAATCCGCACGGCCCCTGTGAAGGTTGCCCCCACTACGAGCCCCGGAACGTGAGCCCTGGAATGAGTCGCGATGAAGGGTGACCGCCTGATTGTTGCCCTGGATACCTCTTCTTGGGAGCAGGCTGTGGGGTGGGTGGACGCTTTGCCGCAGGTGCTGTGGTGGAAGGTGGGCCTGGAGTTGTTCTCTGCTGCGGGTTCCTCTATCCTCCAGGCTCTCAAGGAAAGGGGCAAGCGCATTTTTCTGGATTTGAAGCTGCACGACATTCCCCACACGGTGGGACGGGCTACGGAGGTGGCCGTCGGCTATGGGGTGGATCTGCTCACCGTCCATGCTTGCGGTGGCAGTGCTATGTTGCGGGCAGCCGTGGCCGCCGCCCAGGGCAGTTCCTGTCGGCTGTTGGCAGTGACCCTCTTAACCAGCCTCGGCCCCGACCAGGTGCGGCAGGAGCTGGGCATTGAACGGGATCCTGGCGACTACGTTTTACAATTGGCCCGACTGGCCCTGGATCAAGGTGTGAAGGGGCTGGTCTGCTCCCCGCAGGAAGTGGGGCGGCTGCGCCAGGCTTTGGGGCCGGAGGTTCTGCTGGTTACTCCAGGGATCCGTCTGAGCGACGCCAGGGTGGGGGATGGTGGGGATGATCAACAGCGCATCTGCACGCCCGACCAAGCTCTGCGGGCAGGAGCCGACTACCTGGTGGTGGGTCGCCCCATCATTGCTGCTCCGGATCCGGTGGCGGCCTTGCGGCGCTTCCAAGCCTTGTGGGATGCTTCTGGGTGAGAAGGTTGAGGGATTCGCCCGCTGTTGGCTAAGTGGTGCTGTGAGGCAACGACGCCATAGGCCACCTGTCCAGTCCGCCAACGCGAACGGCAGGGGGTGTTGGCTGGGAGTGGGTTTATCGGTGGCTTTGGGCCTGTGCAGCCTTCCTGCCGCCCCGGCCAGCGGAGAAGCCTGTCTGGCTGCTCCTCAGGTTTGGGCTGAGGCTCTAACGGAGCAGTTGCCTCTGTTCCTCAATCTGGCCTTGAGCCGCTCCCGCTCTGAGTTTCAGGTTGTGCTTGTGGGGAAGCCGGAGGTTGAAATGCTCCCTCCTCAGGAGCTGGCTCAGGTTTTCTCGGACACCACAACAGCTGCAGAGGCTTTTCGACTGTATTTCACCACGTTGGAGCGCCGCTTGGTCTTGCCCCAACACCCCCAGGACAACCCCTTGGCCGGTCGGCGCAGCGAAACCCTGCAACTGGCCTACGAGGCCTATGTGCTGCGGGCTAGGTCTGGGGATCCCTGGCAGTTGGTGCGTCTGCAGGTAACCGGAGCGGGGATCCCGATTCGCGATGTAACCGAGGGGCTCACCGCTCAGGCCATCCGTCGCTGGCAGCAGTCGGGTTGCCCCTTGACGGGCGATCTAGAGTTGACTAGACCTTCTCTGTAGGCGGGGAGTTTTGCAAGGCACACAAGGACACTTTCTCCTCCCAGAGGGAGAGGCATTGGATGTTCTGCTGCTGGTCGAATGACCATTCCGTTCAGGAACACAATAGGGCATACCTATGAAGTTTCCCCCCGCCAAACCTCGCCAGGGCAAACGGCTGCCCCGCGGCTCATTTTCCCGACTGCGGTCGTCCAACACGGACAAACATCGCCGCCGACGTCTGGTCGGTTTTGGTTGCATAGGCCACTGGCTGCTTTGGGGCGGGATGGGCCTGCTCTTGGGACAGCGGCTCCGCTCCTGGGGGCAACCGTCTCCGCTGCAGTGGTGGCGCGTTGTGCCCGTGAGCGGCTCTGAGGGATCCTTGCCATCCGGTCAGCCGGAACTGCCCCTCTACCACTGGTTTGCGGATGGCCTAGTGCCCTGGCTGGCTCAGGGAACGGGGATCCCGGCTGGAGAGCTGTTGCGGATCTTCTCGGTCATGGCTTGTTTGGCCATCCTGCTGTTGTGCTGGAGCTGGGGCAACTTCTGGAGTGCCGGGCTGTGGGGACTCAGCCCCTGGGTGCTGACCCAAGGGTTGGAGCCGGGCAGCGAGATTTTGAGCACCTGGGTGTGGCTGTGCAGTTGCGGCGTTGGGCCGGGATCTGCCTTGCGCCGGTGGGGTCTGGCCCTAGCTTGTGCCCTGTCCTATAAGATTTGGCCCTTGGCTTTGCTCTGGGCGGGGCTGTGGACGAGCCAGCAGTGGTCGCGGCAGCCGCTGCGTTCGCGA
>NZ_JANSJB010000010.1:29994-47474 GCF_047462355.1 Synechococcus sp. H55.9
GGGGCACTTTGGCTGCTTTTGCTGCTGCTGGTGATGGCCCTTTCTTGGCTGGGACGGGTCGATCTACCGGCTGATCCTTCTGCAAGGGTTGCCTATCGCCTCAGCTCCCAAGGTGGCTTGGCCGTTTTGGCGACTTTGATGCTGCCCTTGGGGTTGAGCTTGGTGCGGTTGGGCTGGCCCTGGGCGGAACGGCAACAAGCCTTGCTCAGCTTGGCCGGCCTGGGCCATGTCCTCTGGATGGGGATGCTGGCGACGTGGTTTTGGGATCCCCAAGTGAACAGCCTGCAGCAAAGTGCTCGCTGGGGATTGGTGGGGCTCCCCTTCCTGTGCCTGAGCGCCGGCGGCGTCTTGGCGGAGATCCCCTACCGGGGCTGGCGGCGGGTTTTGGGATCCCTGCTGCTGGGCAGTTCTTTCTTGTTATCGTGGCAATCATTGGCCTAGGCTAGTCTGCATTTTTCTTTTTGTCTTGCCTGCTATGACCCAGACCTCATCATCGCTACGCGACGCTTTTGCGAACGCAGCAGCTCAGCCTCTGTTGCAGACCCTGTTTGCCCAACGGGCGCAGGCTTTGATCCCCCCGCCTTTTGGCGCGGAGATCTAGGGGCGGTGCCGGTGGTGAGCAGTTCTGCCTTTGGACTCGCGTTTGTTTCCCAAGACCGACTTGGCACGGGCCACGGCGGAGGTGTTGGCAGAGGATGGGGACAATGCCCTCAATTATGGCGGCACGTTTGCCGGGTTGATTGAGGTGGTGCTGCAGTTGATGCCGGCTAGAGGGGTGGAGGCCCAACTGGAAAACCTGCTGATCGGCCATCGCTCTGGGCAGATCCTCGGCCTCTTGCCCCAGGTCTTTGTGGAGCCGGGGGATGTGGTGATCGTGGAGGGGCCCACCTTCATGGGGGCGGTCAGCCGTTTTGCGGCGTTTCGCGCTGGCGGGACGGAGTCCTTTGTGATTGCGCTTTTGGGGGCCGCTGTAAACCGACCTAGGGGTTCGTGGTTGGCTTGCCAACTGCAGGGCTACCATTCGCGTCAGCGGCGCGGAGCGCTAAAACCTCACCCGCCTATGCGGTGGGGTAGTTTATGAGGCTACACCTATCAAGGCATAGCTCTCCCCGATCCGGAGAAAAATCTCAGAGCCGAGGGGGCTTGATGCTCACCGCAACAGCTCCCTGGCCGTTTGTCCTTCTAATCGCAGAACTGCAGCCGGGATTGCGGCTGGCGCATGGCCGGATCCAGCTCGCAGATCAGCTCGAAGTTGATCACTCGCCAGCGCTGCGGTGGTCCACCGGCTCCTTCAGGAAGCTGGGAGCTGAAGCTAACCGGCAGGCCGTAGAGGCGGGGTGGGCCGGGACGGCGATGGGATCCCTGCTCCAGGTAGGGGGTGAGCAAGGGGCGGTAGCGCTCGGCCACGATCACCTGTGTGGCTCGCATCCCTTGCATGCGCAGCCGATCCAATTCTTCATGAATCTCGAAGCGGATCCCATCGGCGTGGGTGTGCTGACGAAACCAGCGGCCTTCCCAAAAACGCCAGCGCCGTCCGGATTGCAGATGTACCAGCTCCTCTTGCTCAGCATCCGCCTCAAAGGCGCCGTGGCGAGGGCAGAGGTAAGTATCGGTCAGCGTGAGGGCCGCAATCGTTTGCCGACAGTGGGGACACTGAATGCTGGGGCCGAAGATCGGGTAGGAAAAGGCAACGGTCATAGGTAACCCCACAAAACGCGGCTGAATAGTCGAGCAAATCCGCAGTTGTCCACATTATAGATGTTGCCTTTTGTGGATCTGGTGCCGATCGCGTGGGCAAAACGCAAGTCAGGATCCCCATGACAAAACCAGACGAGATCTTTTAAAATGGATTGAAGGGAAGCACGCCCAGAGTCTGCACCGGCTCCAGGCAGCTCCCAGGCAATCTCCGCAATGACAACGGGGAGTGGGCAGCGCCCACTTTTTTGCTTTTTGGGGGGCTGAGCGCCCCTGTTGCCGGCACCGGCCCAAGTGGGTTTGGATCTGACAGCAACATAGGTTGGCGACGAGTTGGTTATGGTTCACCCTCTTATTCCACAGTTGGAGAGCTTGGCCCGTCCTGTGGCCGCTCGACTGGGGTATCAATTGGTGCAGATGGTTTTTCACACCAATCAGTATCCACCGGTCTTGCGGGTGGACATCCGTCCGCTGGATCCGGATCAAGAAACCAGCCATGCCGATTGCGAAACCATGAGCCAGGCCTTGGAGGTGGAGCTGGATCGGGTGGATCTGATCCCCGGCCATTATGTGCTGGAGGTCTCCAGCCCCGGCATCACCAACCTGCTCACCAGCGACCGCGACTTTGTGGTTTTCAAAGGATTTGCGGTGCAGGTGACGGTGGATCCGCCCTACAAGGGCAAAACCGTCTGGTCAGGACACCTACTGGGTCGGGATGAGGAGAACGTTGCCCTCTCCCTCAAAGGGCGACGAGTCCAGTTGCCCCGCGCCTCAGTCCAGCGCGTTGTCCTCTCAGAGGCAGAAACCGAGTAGAGGAATGGGGATAGAGAGGACGTTCGGCCGCGAAGTGTGTTGCCCTGTCTTCGCGTCGGAGCTACCTGCTATGCGACGACGCATTTCCCGTCAGGATTGCGGAGCAACAGTGATAGCAGTTTCATCCCAGCTTAAGTTGCATTAGGAGGACAACAGTTTATGTCGATGGTGCCTCTGCCCGGTTTGGCAGAAATGGTGGAGATGATCTCGCGGGAGCGCAACCTGCCCCGCCATGTGGTCACCGATGCCCTGCGAGAGGCGCTGCTCAAAGGCTACGAACGCTACCGCAAAACCATCCAGCGAGATGTCGTTTTTGAAGAAGATCACTTCCGCAACTTCGATGTAGAGTTGGATGTGGAAGCAGGGGGCTTTCGCGTTTTGGCCACCAAAGCCATCGTGGAGCAGGTGCAGGATCCGGATCACGAGATCTCCCTGTACGACGTGCAGCAGGACTATCCAGAAGCCGAAGTGGGCTGGCAGGTCATGAGTGACGTTACCCCACAACAGGCGGAATTTGGCCGCATGGCGGCCATCCAAACCAAGCAGGTGCTGGCGCAAAAGTTACGGGATCAGCAGCGCCGTCTGATTCAGGAAGAGTTCCGCGATCTGGAAAAAACCGTACTGCAGGCACGGGTGCTGCGCATGGAGCGGCAGAAGGTGATCATGGCTGTTTCCAGCGGTTTCGGCCAGCCAGAGGTGGAGGCCGAGCTGCCTAAGAAGGAGCAGTTGGCCAGCGATCGCTACACCCCCAACACGGTGATGAAGGTCTACCTCAAACAGGTTTACCAGGGATCCCGGCGGGGGCCGCAGCTTTTGGTTTCCCGGGCCGATGCCGGCTTGGTGGTCAACCTGTTTGCCAACGAGGTGCCGGAGATCGAAGAGGATATTGTGCGCATCGTGGCGGTGGCGCGGGAGGCCAACCCCCCTTCCCGCAACGTGGGGCCGCGCACCAAGATCGCCGTCGATACGGTGGAGCGAGACGTGGATCCGGTGGGGGCCTGTATTGGCGCAAGGGGATCCCGCATTCAGGCGGTGGTAGCCGAGCTGCGCAACGAGAAAATCGATGTCATCCGCTGGTCGCCGGATCCCGCCACCTACATCGCCAACGCCCTCAGCCCGGCCAAGGTGGTGGAGGTGCGGCTGGTGGATCCGGAAATCCAACAGGCCCACGTGTTGGTGACCGGCGACCAGCTCAGCCTGGCCATCGGCAAAGAGGGGCAGAATGTGCGCCTGGCCGCCCGTCTCACCGGCTGGAAAATCGATATTAAAGAAGTGGAGAGCTACCGGGCGGCGCTAGAGGAGGCGCAAGCGCAGGGGCTGCCCTATCCCTTCATCACGCCGGAGGCTTTGGAACGCTTGCGGCGGCGGGCAGAGCGAGCCGCTCTGGGCCTAGAGGACGAGGAGTACGCAACCAAAGGCCGCTTGGAGGAAGAGAAGTTGGCCACAGACGACAGGCTGGGAGAAGACTGGGTTGAGGAAGACGAGGACTTCGACTACGATGCCGAGTTCGACATCGCCCAGCCCCAAGAGTGAGATCAGGGAGAGCTCTCCTCGCTAGACTTGAGCAGAAGACGTTCTGCGGCGGCCCTTGACATCCTCTCTGCCCATCATCCTTGGCGTCTCAGGCGCCTCTGGGATGCTTTATGCTGTGCGGGCTTTGCACGTCCTGCTCAGCCTGGATTACCGCGTCGAAGTGGTGGTCTCCAAGGCGGCCTATCAGGTGTGGCAGGGAGAGCAAGGGGTGCTGTTGCCGGTGGATCCCCGGCAGCAGGCGCAATTTTGGCGGCAGCAGGCCGAAAGCGAGGGCGGATCCCTGGTCTGCCACCGTTGGCAGGAGGTGGGGGCAACCATCGCCAGTGGCTCTTATCGCACCCAGGGGATGCTGGTGATCCCGTGCAGCATGGGGACGGTGGCTAAGTTGGCTGCCGGCCTGAGCTCAGATCTGCTGGAGCGGGCGGCCGACGTGCAGCTTAAAGAAGGTCGCCGTCTGGTCATTGTGCCGCGGGAAACCCCCTTTAGCCTGATCCACCTGCGCAACTTGACCACTCTGGCGGAAGCAGGGGTGCGCATTGTCCCGGCCATTCCGGCCTGGTACCACCAGCCGCGCACCCTCTTGGATTTGGTGGATTTTGTCGTGGTGAAGGCGCTGGATCAGTTCGGCATCGACAGCGACCTTATCCAGCGCTGGCAGGGGATGCGCCAGCGGCAGATCCTCAAGCTGCCCCCAGAGGACTAAGGGGATCCCCTCACCCCCAGCCCCTCTCCCAGAGGGAGAGGGGAGTTATCTTGGAGCTTGCTGCCACCTACCCACCCTCGATGAGTCTTTTGGCCAGCTCTTTAAGTTACGCCTACAGCAACAGCGACCTGCTAGTTCAAGCTTTCCTCCAGCACCTACAACTGGTGGCGGTGCCGCTGGGGATCGCGTTGCTGGTGGGCCTGCCCTTGGGTTTTGGCAGCTCCCGCTCGCAGGTGGTTTCCCTGGTGGTGATCAATGCCTTCGGCAGCTTGCGGGTGATCCCCAGCTTGGCGATTTTGTTTTTGGCCATTCCCTACTTTGGCCTTGGCTTTCAGTCGGCGGCGATTGCCCTGACGATCTTGGCCTTGCCCCCCATTTTAATCAGCACGGATGTGGCCTTCCGCAGTCTCGATCCGGCTCTACGCGAAGCTGCTTTGGGAATGGGCATGACGCCGGCGCAGGTGCTACGCCATGTGGAGATCCCCTTGGCGTTGCCGGTAATCTTGGCCGGTGTTAAAACCGCTACTATCGAGGTCATTGCCAGCGCCACGTTGGCCGCCTTTATCGGGGCGGGCGGGCTGGGCAGCTTCATCACGCTGGGGTTTGCCCTCTACGACAACGCTATCCTGTTGGTGGGAGCAATCCCGGTGGCGCTGTTGGCCATTGGTGCCGAAATTCTCCTCGGCGCTTTGCAGCGAGCTCTGGAGCCGCCCCAAGCCTAGGGATCCCATGCTGTTTTCCTCTTCTTCTCCAATGCACCTGCCCTTCCTCACTTCTCGAGCGGTTCCTTTGCAGGTGGCGCTGCTGTTGCCGCTGCTGTTGGCAGTGGCTGGGGGGGCAGGCGGGGTGGGCTATCTCTCCTGGCGGGCTGGGCGGCAGATGGCGCTGCAGTTGGCCGAGCACCTGAAGAGTGAGGTTAACCATCGCACTGAAGAGCACCTCAGGCGCTATCTCCAAGCCCCCCTTCAGATCAATGCCCTCAATCAAGGGGCAGTCCAGTGGGAGCTACTGCCCAATTTGGCCGCGCTTCAGCCGCAAGATCTGGAGAGGCTTGAGGCCTATTTTGCCCGCCAGTTGCAGCAGTTTCCCGAGCTGAGCTATATCGGCTTTGTCTCAGCGGAGGGGGGGTTTGTAACCGCCCGCCGCCACACCGGTGGGTCGATCTGGACCTACCACACGCCGGGCCTGAAGCCGGGATCCGTCCAGGGCTGCCAGCGGGATCCGGAAAGCGGGGATCCCACCGGCTTGACGCGGCAGTTGGGCTTTGTGGATTTGCGGCGGCTGTCTTGGTTTCCCGAAATCCTGCAACAGGAAGGGGCCCGCCGTACCTGGGTGGTGAGCAACTTTTTTGTCGAGTTTCCCAATCAGAGGCCGGAGCGGCTGATCCTGACAGCGCTGCCCTTGGCCGAGGCGGAGGGGCGGGTTTACGGCAGCTTGGTGGCTGCTCTCTCGGCTCAGCAACTGCAGGCTTTTCTGGAGGATCTGCAGGCCAGCTTGGCGTATCCAGGGGTGAGCTGGTTGCTGGATGAAGAGGGCCAGGTGGTGGCCGGCAGGGAGGAGCTGTCTCCCCAGCCGCTGCTGCTGGCTGTGCAAGAGCAGGTGGGATCCTGGGTAACGGCGGACTCTGAAGGTTTGCTGCGCCTCAGGGTGGACGGGATCCCTTACTGGGTGCAGGTGATGGCCATTCAGGATCAATGGGGGCCGGGCTTTTATTTCGTCTACGGGATCCCGGAGGGCGCCCTTTTAGCCCCTGTCTATGCCAGTGCTCGGCAGGCGGCCCTGTTGGGGGGTGGGCTGCTGCTGGGCTTTTTGGCCGCCGGGATCCTCCTCAGCGAAGCCCTCTCTCGTCCGCTGCGCCGCCTTACCCAAATAGCGGAGCAATTTGTGCGCACTGAGATCCCGGCCTGGCCCCCTGTGGATCCCGGCCCTATCCAAGAAGTGCAGACCCTGGCCAAGGCTTGGCAGCAGGCGGCCACCAACCAACAAGCTTTGCTGGATCGCCTCTGGCAACAGCAGCAGCAGTACCGCGCTGTGGTGGAGCAGCAGACGGAGCTGATCTGCCGCTTTCAGCCCGATGGGAGAATTACCTACGGCAACCCTGCGCTCTTGCGCTTTTTTGGCTGTTCCCCAGAAGAAGTGTTGGGCCGACCTTGGCGGGATCTGCTCCCGGAAGAAGAGCAAGCCGCGGTGCTGCAGTCCCTTGCGGCTCTGACGCCTGAGCACCCTTACCACCGCAGCGAGCGGGAGTACCCCGGCGAAGATGGCCAATCCCGCTGGGTGAGCTGGGTGGATCAGGGCATTTTCGACAGCCAGGGCCAACTGGTGGAGATCCTGTCGGTGGGGCGGGAGATCACCGAGCAAAAGCGGATCCAACAGCAGCTAGAAGCCCTCAACCGGGAGCTGGAAGCCCAGGTGGCGCTGCGCACCGCCAAGCTGCAGCAGTCTTTGCGCTTTGAGGCGGTGCTGCGCTCCCTCAGCGGCCAGATGGTGGCCAGCCTCAAGGAGGGGGAGATCCTGGAAGAGGTGGTCAAGAGCCTGGCCGAGGCCCTCAACCTAACCGGCTGTCATATTTTCTTGACTGGCGCCGATGGATCCTCTTGGATCCCGGCTTGCTCGTTTCCGGAGAAGGCGGATCCCGCCTACCTCAACGATCCCGAGCTGAGGCACCTGCTGCACTCCCATGCGTTTCTTGACCAGCCCTGGGAAGTCCACTGCTGTTGTCAAAAGGAGCGAGGGGGGCACTGGGTACAGCTTTTGGCTTGCTCCCTTTGGGACAAGCAAGAGCGGCTGGGGCTGCTGCTGTTGGAGCGGCAGCAGGAGTTTTCCGAAGCGGAGAGACAACTGGCCTATCAGGTGGCCAACCTGTCTGCTCTGGCTCTGCGGCAGGCCCGTCTGTATGAGGCGGCCCAGGCCCAGGTAAAGGAATTGGAGCGGCTCAACCTGCTCAAGGACGATTTCTTGAGCACCGTCTCCCACGAGCTGCGCACCCCCATGACCAATGTGCGCATGGCCCTACAAATGTTGCAAATAGCCCGCGATAACCCCGAGAAGCAGCAGCACTATTTCGCCATCGCCCTCAAGGAATGCAACCGACAAATTGATCTCATCAACGACCTGCTGGACATGCAGCGGCTGGCAGCCGAGAAGTATCTGCTCCAACCCGAAGAGATCTTTCTGCCGCGCTATTTGCGGGATCTGGTGGCGGCAGTTCAGCCCCTGGCCCAGGCCAAAAACCAAAGTTTGCAACTGCACCTAGAAGAGGGGATCCCACCCCTTGAGGCGGATCCCACGGCCCTGGGCCGCATCTTGCGCGAGCTGCTGCACAACGCCGTCAAATACACCGCCCCCGCGGGATCCATCCACCTGCAGGGGGCCCGGGAAGGAGAAGGGATCCTCTTTGTCTGCAGCAACAGCAGCGAGATCCCGGAATCGGAGCTGCCCCGCATCTTTGAGAAGTTCTACCGCATCCCGCAGTCGGATCGCTGGAAGCACGGCGGCACCGGCCTGGGGCTGGCCCTGGTCAAGCAACTGGTGGAGCACATGGGGGGCCAGATCTCCGTCAGCAGCCCGGAAGGATGGACGCATTTTCGCGTTTGGCTGCCCCAAGCCAGAACAGCATCTCACCTGCAGAAACAGAGAAGCGAAAGCTCCCCTCTCCCCCAGGGAGAGGGGCTGGGGGTGAGGGGATCCCCCAGGGAGAGGGGCTGGGGGTGAGGGGCCACCTATCCCGGCAAAACCTGTTGCTGCCAGAGGGCTTCCAGTTGCACCGTGTATTCGGGGTGGACGATGGGCACAGCGCCGGCGATGGCCTCGCGAATGGGGATCCCGGCGGCAGCTTCTAGCTGGGCAAAGTTGGTCTGCAGCTCGGCAGACAGACGACGGATATCGATCAGGGGCAGATCCCCCCACACATCCGGCTTGAACTTTTCCAGTTGTCCTTCCGGGCTGGCCAAGAGCTCCGCCAAAACCATTGCCCCCCAAGGGTTGGCCGCGTTGATGGGAATGGCCGTGAACGAGGGATCGATCAAGCTGGTGCCGGGGATTCCATAGGGGGTGGTGCTGGGGGGAAACTGGCCGTTGCCCTTGCGCAAGATCACCTGGTCGATAAAGGTGGGGATCAGCCACACCTCGCCGTTGGCAAATAGTTCCGCCAGGCGGGCAAAGGTGGGTGGATAGGTTTGCCCTCGCCGCCACAACAAGGGATCCAGCTTTTTCAGGTAGTCCACCAGAGCGGGGGATTGTTGCGCCCAAAGCTCGGCATTGAACTCCGGCCCGCTGTATTGGGCATGGCCTCCTGTCACACCGTAGAAGGCGCTCAACAGAAAGCGGCTACCGTGAAAATCCGGCGGGGCCACGTAGGCGAACCGGCCTGGATTGGCCTCGGCCCAGGCCAACAATTCGGCATAGCTCCGGGGCGGATTGGGCACCCGTTCGGCATTGTAGGCCATCAGGAAATAGTTGCCGGTGTAGGGGGCAGAATAGCCTTCGGTGGGCAGGCCAAAATCCGTTGCGATATCGGCAGGGTTGTAGAACTGCAGGCTGGGCAGTTTCTGGGCAAAGGGGCCGTAGAGCAAGTTCCCCTGCTTGAGGGTGCGGAAATTGTTGCCGTTGATCCAAATCAGATCAAGGCTGCCGCCGCTGCGCAACCCGGCCTGCACCTCTCCAATCACTTTGTTGACCGCTTCCACGGTATCCGTGAGCGGGATCCGGTTCAAACGAATGTCATGGCGCTCTTGCAACTGCCGCTTGACCCAGCCATCCACAAAACCGTTGATGGCCTCGCTGCCGCTCCACATGGCCCAATTCACCTGGCTGCCCCGCGCCCGCTCCAGGATATCTGCCCAGCTCAGGGATCCCAACTCCACTGGGTTCTCGCCGGTGTTTTGCGCCAGAGGAGAGCTTTGCCCAACCAGCCAAGCCCCTAGGGATCCCAGGCCCGCCAACACCTGCCGCCGCTTCCAGAAAACGCCTTTGGGTTGCATGGCCTCACCTCTGTCTAGGTTCCAGATTCAACTTAACTCCCCTCTCCCCCTGGGAGAGGGGCTGGGGGTGAGGGCTGGGAGAGGGGCCGGGGGTGAGGGCTCCCCCTCCACAGGCCACAAAGCCTCTGGCGGCAAATGGATCCACACCGCCTGCCCGGGCGCAAACATCTGGTGGGGGTTCACCCACGCCTCTAGGTTGCCCCAGCCGGTTCGGAGCTGCAGCCGGCGCTGAGGGCCCGCAAAGCGCTCCGCCACCACCTGGGCCGGGAAAACATTCTCGGCCAACCCCGGCGGCTGGGGAAACACCTGCACCTGCTCCGGGCGCACCGTCAGCCGCACCTGACCTTGGAGGGGCACAGCGCTTTTTAAGAGGATCCCGGTGCTGAGGCGAAGTTGGTGACCTTCCCCCTGAGCATCGAGAAAATTGACCCCGCCAAAAAAGCGGGCAACCCGCTCGGAGCGCGGCCGCTGATAAAACTCCGCCGGGGATCCCACCTGGTGCAACTGCCCCGCAAACATCAGGCCAATGCGGTGGGCCATGGCCGTGGCTTCCACTTGGTCGTGGGTAACCAGCACCGTCGTCACACCCGTTTCCGCCTGCAGCTCCCGGATCAAGGCCTGCATCTCTTGGCGCAGGTTGGCATCCAAAGCCGATAAAGGCTCATCCAACAGCAGCAGCTTGGGCCGGATCACCAAGGCCCGCGCCAGGGCCACCCGCTGCGCCTGTCCGCCCGAAAGCTGACTGGGCCGGCGCTGAGCAAACCCGGCCAATTGTACCCGCTCCAACATGCGCAAGGCCGCTGCCTCTCGCTCTGCCCGGGGAACACCCCGCATCTTCAGGCCAAAAGCCACGTTTTCCCCCACGCTCAGGTGGGGAAACAGACGGCTGTGCTGGGAGAGCAAAGTCACGCCGCGCCGCTCTGGTGGCCGAGGGTTGAGCAGGATCCCGTCCAGCCAAATTTCTCCCGGATGGGGCCAGGGATCCGGCTCCAGCAGGCCGGCGATGAGATTGAGAGTGGTGGACTTACCACAGCCCGATGGGCCCAGCAGGGCGAAGATCTCCCCTGGCTCCACTGTCAAAGACAAATCCCTCAGGGCAGGGATCCCTTGCTTGTGGAAGCGTTTGCTGAGATGGCGAAGAACAAGGTGGCCCATGCTCAGGTTACGCGGCTAGGGTTAGCCAATCCGTTCCGCTGTCAGTCGTATCCCAGATGCTCGACCCTCAAGCTGAGAAAAGCCTAGAACAAAAAGTATCGTTGCGCCATCGGCAGGACTTCTGCCGGCTCACAGGTGAGCAATTCTCCATCGGCCCGTACTTCATACGTCTCCGGGTTGACCTCGATGTGAGGGGTGCTGCTGTTGAGTTTCAAATCCGCCTTGCCGATCTCGCGGCAATTCTTGACCGCTACGGCCCGGCGTTGGATCCCCAGTTTTTCTGGGATCCCCAGGTCTAGGGCAGCCTGGGAGACAAAGAGCAGGCTGGTCTCGCTCAGGGCGCGGCCAAAGCTGCCGAACATAGGCCGAGGGTACACCGGCTGCGGAGTTGGAATCGAGGCGTTGGGATCCCCCATTTGGGCATAGGCAATCAAGCCCCCCTTCAGGACGATCTCCGGCTTAACCCCAAAGAAAGCCGGCTTCCACAGGCACAGATCCGCCAGCTTGCCCACCTCTACCGAGCCGATGATGTGGCTGAGGCCCTGGGCAATGGCAGGGCAGATGGTGTACTTAGCTACGTAACGCTTGGCCCGAAAGTTGTCGTTGCGGCTGCTATCCTGCGGCAGAGGCCCCCGTTGCACTTTCATTTTGTGGGCGGTTTGCCAGGTGCGAATGATCACTTCTCCCACCCGGCCCATGGCCTGGGAGTCGGAAGAGATGATGCTGAGGGCCCCCATGTCGTGCAAGATGTCTTCGGCGGCAATGGTTTGGGGGCGAATGCGGCTTTCGGCAAAAGCAATGTCCTCTGGCACCTCTTTGCTCAGGTGATGGCACACCATCAGCATGTCCAGGTGCTCTTCGATGGTGTTGCGGGTAAAGGGACGGGTGGGATTGGTGGAGCTGGGCAGCACGTTGGGCTCGGAAGCAATGCGGATGATGTCGGGGGCGTGCCCACCTCCGGCCCCTTCAGTATGAAAGGTGTGAATGGTGCGGCCATTGATGGCGGCGATGGTATCTTCCACAAAGGCCGACTCATTTAAGGTATCGGTGTGGATCAGGGTCTGGATGTCGTATTCATCCGAAACCTGCAGACAGCTATCGATCACCGCCGGCGTCGATCCCCAGTCTTCGTGGATCTTCAGCCCGCAGGCCCCCGCTTCCACCTGCTCCCGCAGAGCTTCAGGAAACGCCGCGTTCCCCTTGCCAAAAAAGCCCAAGTTGACCGGAAACCCTTCCGCCGCCTGCAACATCTTCCCCAAGTTCCAGGCCCCCGGTGTGCAGGTGGTGGCGTTGCTGCCTGTGGCCGGCCCGGTTCCGCCACCCAAAAGGGTAGTCACTCCCGAAGCGATGGCAAACTCGCACAGTTGAGGACAAATGAAATGCACATGGGCGTCGATCCCGCCTGCCGTCAGGATCAAGTTTTCGCCGGCAATCACCTCGGTGCTGGGGCCAACCACCATGCCTGGTGTCACCCCCGTCTGGATGTTGGGGTTGCCGGCCTTGCCGATGCCGACAATGTAGCCGTCGCGAATGCCCACATCGGCTTTGACGATGCCCCACCAGTCCAAGATCAGGGCGTTGGTGATCACCAGATCCAGAGCCCCGTTGGCGCGGGTGGCCGTCGGCGATTGCCCCATGCCGTCGCGGATGGTCTTGCCGCCGCCGAACTTAATCTCCTCGCCGTAGGTGGTGAAATCCTGCTCCACCTCGATGATCAGCTCGGTATCCGCCAGACGCACTCGATCCCCTACTGTGGGGCCGTAGTTGCTGACGTACTGGCGACGGGGAATTTCCAGAGTCATAGAAGGACATCTGCGCAGGAAGCTGTCAGCTTTCTACCACATATCCCCGCCCAGAGGATCCCTTGCTGCCCGTTGCCCAGTTCCCAGCGTTCATTTCACCAGAGCAGATTGGGTTGGTGAAAATTCGTTACATATATTTACATCTACAATTGGAAAAACGATTGCCAATCGACGCCGACCCCGATCAGACAAGGGATTCCTCGTTTAATTATTGTGAAGCGACGGGGGGTTTACAAACCCTGACCTATAATGCCTGGTAAGTCCCGCCCTGGGGGGTTTCCTGACGATGGGCGGGAATGCTTCGTTCCTTGTCGCAAGAGAGGAGTTCTTGATGACAACTACACCCAAGGAGCGAGAGCCAAAGGTTAAGGTGACGGTTGATATCGATCCGGTTCCCACCTCATTTGAGAAATGGGCCAAGCCGGGACACTTCGATCGCAGCCTGGCGCGTGGCCCCAAGACCACGACCTGGATCTGGAACCTCCACGCTCTTGCTCATGACTTCGATAGTCACACCAGCGACCTAGAAGACGTCTCTCGCAAGATCTTTTCTGCGCACTTCGGCCACCTGGCGGTGGTCTTTGTCTGGCTGAGCGGCATGTACTACCACGGCGCTCAGTTCTCCAACTACTCCGCTTGGCTGGCGGATCCGATCAATGTCAAGCCCAGCGCCCAAGTGGTCTGGCCCATCTTCGGCCAGGAGATCCTCAACGGCGATGTGGGCGGCGGCTTTGAAGGGATCCGCATCACGTCGGGCCTATTTCACCTCTGGCGGGCTGCCGGCATCACCAATGAGTTTCAACTCCTCTGCACCGCTATTGGTGGCTTGGTGATGGCTGGCCTCTGCCTGTTTGCCGGCTGGTTCCACTACCACAAGCGGGCTCCCAAGCTGGAGTGGTTCCAGAACGTGGAGTCGATGCTCAACCACCACCTGGCGGGCCTGCTGGGGCTGGGCTCTCTGGCCTGGGCCGGTCACCAAATTCATGTGGCCATCCCCATCAACAAGATGTTGGATGCGGGCGTGCCGGCGGCTCAGATCCCTCTGCCCCACGAGTTCATCCTCAAGCCGGCCCTGATGAAGGAGATGTTCCCCAGTGTGGATTGGGGCTTCTTCAGCGGGGTGGTGCCTTTCTTTACGTTGGACTGGGGCAAGTACGCGGAGTTCCTCACCTTCAAGGGGGGCTTGGATCCGCAAACCGGCGCCCTCTGGCTGACGGATCAGGCCCACCACCACCTGGCCATTGCCGTGCTGTTTATCGTGGCGGGCCACATGTACCGCACCAACTGGGGCATCGGCCACTCCATTAAAGAGATCCTGGAAGCCCACAAGGGCCCCTTCACCGGCGAAGGCCACAAGGGTCTCTACGAAGTGCTGACCAGCTCCTGGCATGCCCAACTGGCCATCAACCTGGCCATGGTGGGATCCCTGAGCATCATCGTGGCCCAGCACATGTACGCCATGAACCCCTACCCCTACATGGGCATCGACTACGCCACGCAGATCTCCCTCTTTACCCACCACATGTGGATAGGGGGACTGTTCATTGTTGGCGGCGCTGCCCACGGGGCCATCTACATGGTGCGGGACTATGACCCGGCGGTAAACCGCAACAACGTGCTGGATCGGGTAATCCGCCACCGCGACGCCATCATCAGCCACCTGAACTGGGTGTGTCTGTTCCTGGGCTTCCACGCCTTCGGCTTCTACGTCCACAACGACACCATGCAGGCGCTGGGCCGTCCGCAGGACATGTTCTCGGACACCGGTATCCAACTGCAGCCCATTTTTGCCCAGTGGATTCAATCCCTGCACACCAACGCCATCGCCAGCACCGCTCCCTACGTGGGCGCTTCGGTGAGCCCCATCTTCGGCGGCGACGTGGTGGCCGTGGGCGGCAAGGTGTCCATGATGCCGATGGTGCTGGGCACGGCGGACTTCATGGTGCACCACATCCACGCCATGACCATCCACATCACGGTGTTGATCCTGCTCAAGGGGGTGCTCTTTGCCCGCTCTTCCCGACTGATCCCCGATAAGGCCAAGCTGGGCTTCCGCTTCCCCTGCGACGGGCCAGGCCGCGGCGGCACCTGCCAGGTCTCCGGCTGGGATCACGTCTTCCTGGGGCTGTTCTGGATGTACAACGCCATCTCGATTGTGATCTTCCACTTCAGTTGGAAGATGCAGAGCGACATCTGGGGCACCGTCAACCCGGACGGCACGATTGAGCACATCACGGGCGGCAACTTTGCAGCCAGCGCCGTCAACATCAACGGCTGGTTGCGGGACTTCCTGTGGGCGCAATCGGTGCAGGTGATCAACTCCTACGGCTCGGCGCTGTCGGCCTATGGGCTGCTCTTCTTGGGCGCCCACTTCGTCTGGGCCTTCAGCTTGATGTTCCTGTTCAGCGGCCGTGGCTACTGGCAGGAGCTGATTGAGTCGATCGTTTGGGCCCACAACAAACTGAAAGTCGCTCCGGCCATTCAACCCCGCGCCCTGAGCATCATCCAGGGTCGGGCGGTCGGTGTGGCCCACTACCTGCTGGGTGGGATCGTCACCACGTGGGCGTTCTTCCTGGCACGGTTTGCCGCACTCGGCTAAGGCAAGGAGGAAGAGAGAATCATGACAACTGCAACTCGTTTTCCGCAATTCAGCCAAGACCTGGCCAGTGATCCCACCACTCGACGTCTGTGGTATGGCATTGCCACCGCCCATGACTTCGAGACCCACGATGGCATGACGGAGGAGCGGCTTTACCAAAAGCTGTTTGCCACCCACTTCGGCCATCTGGCGATCATCTTCCTGTGGGCCTCGGGCAACGTCTTCCACATCGCCTGGCAAGGCAACTACGAGCAATGGGTGGCCAACCCCACCGGCGTCACCCCCATCGCCCACGCTATCTGGGATCCCCAGTTCGGCAAGGCGGCGGTGGAAGCCTTCACCCAACCTGGAGGCGGTGGCCCTGTCAACGCGGCCTACTCCGGCCTCTACTACTGGTTCAACACCATCGGCCTGCGCACCAACGGCGATCTCTACACCGGTGCCATCGGCCTGCTGTTGTTGGCGGCGGTGTTCCTGTTTGCCGGCTGGCTGCACCTGCAGCCCCGCTTCCGGCCCAGCCTGAGCTGGTTCAAGAACGCTGAAGCCCGCCTCAACCACCACCTGGCCGGCTTGTTCGGCGTCAGCTCGCTGGCCTGGACGGGCCACCTGGTGCACGTGGCCATCCCCGAGTCGCGCGGTCAGCACGTGGGCTGGGACAACTTCCTCACCACGCTGCCCCACCCGGCGGGACTGAAGCCCTTCTTCACCCTTAACTGGGGGGTGTATGCCCAGAACCCAGATACGGCCAACCACGTCTGGGGCACGGCAGAAGGGGCGGGCACGGCCATCCTCACCTTCTTGGGCGGCTTTAACCCCAACACGCAGTCCCTGTGGCTGACAGACATGGCCCACCACCACCTGGCCATTGCGGTCATCTTCATCGTCGCTGGCCACATGTACCGCACCAACTGGGGTATCGGCCACAGCATCCGCGAGATCCTGGGCGCCCACAACCCGCCCAAGGGCACTCCCTTCGGGGGCCTGTTGGGCGAAGGGCACAAGGGCCTCTACGACACGGTCAACAACTCCCTGCACTTCCAGTTGGCGTTGGCGCTGGCTTCTTTGGGAGTGGTGACCTCGCTGGTGGCGCAGCACATGTACGCCCTCAACCCCTACGTGTTCATGTCCATGGATCACACCACGGAGGCGGCTCTCTACACCCATCACCAGTACATCGCTGGGTTCTTGATGGTGGGGGCTTTTGCCCATGGGGCCATCTTCCTGGTGCGGGACTACGATCCCGAAGCCAACAAGAACAACGTGCTGGCGCGGGTGCTGGATCACAAGGAGGCGATCATCTCCCACCTGAGCTGGGTATCGCTGTTCTTGGGCTTCCACACGCTGGGGCTGTACGTCCACAACGATGTCATGCAAGCCTTTGGCACGCCGGAGAAGCAGATCCTGATCGAGCCGGTGTTTGCTCAGTTCATTCAAGCTTCCCACGGCAAGATGATCTACGGCATGGACGTGCTGTTGTCCAACCCGGATAGCATCGCCTCTACGGCTTGGCCCAACTACGGCAACGTGTGGCTGCCCGGCTGGCTGCAAGCCATCAATGACCCCAATGGGTTCCTCTTCCTGCCCATTGGCCCTGGCGACTTCCTGGTGCACCACGCCATTGCTCTCGGCCTGCACACCACGACGTTGATCCTGGTCAAAGGGGCGTTGGATGCCCGCGGCTCTAAGCTGATGCCGGACAAAAAAGACTTCGGCTACAGCTTCCCCTGCGACGGGCCGGGTCGGGGCGGCACCTGCGACATCTCCGCCTGGGATGCCTTCTACCTGGCCATGTTCTGGATGCTGAACACCATTGGCTGGGTGACCTTCTACTGGCACTGGAAGCACCTGGGGATCTGGAGCGGCAACACCGCCCAGTTCAACGAGAACTCCACCTACCTGATGGGCTGGCTGCGGGATTATCTCTGGGCCAACTCGGCTCAGTTGATCAACGGCTACAACCCCTACGGAATGAATAACCTGGCGGTTTGGGCCTGGATGTTCCTGTTCGGCCACTTGGTCTGGGCGACTGGGTTCATGTTCTTGATCTCCTGGCGCGGCTACTGGCAAGAGCTGATCGAGACCCTGGTCTGGGCGCACGAGCGCACCCCCTTGGCCAAGCTGATCCGCTGGAAAGATAAGCCGGTGGCTATGTCGATTGTGCAGGGTCGGTTGGTGGGTCTGGCCCACTTCACGGTGGG
>NZ_JANSJB010000011.1:0-12978 GCF_047462355.1 Synechococcus sp. H55.9
CCCCCCGTCTCGTGGCCTCGGATATGTTAAAACGCGCACGGCGCGGCGCGGAGGGGTTGGGCGGGTTGGGGAGTGGGGCTGGGGGTGAGGGGGAGGCTAAGCAGCGCTCTCCAGGCTCACCTGAAACACCTCGCTAAAGGCCTTCTCGACCTTGTAGCCGGAGTCGATGGTTTCCAGAGGATCCTTGCGCAGGCGGTGGCGCAAACACAGGCTGATTACCCGGCGAATATCGGCAATGGTGACCTCGCTGCGCCCCTCCAGAGCCGCCAGGGCCTTGGCCGCCCGGTTGGTGACGATATCTCCCCGCAGCCCATCCACCTCCAGAGCCGCACACACGCCGGAGATCTTCAGGCGCAACTCAGGATCCACCATCACAGTGGGCAAGAGGTGCTGGGCCTTTTCAATGCGCTCCCGCAAGTGTTGCTGGGCCTCGGCGTATTTGGCCAAGAACGCCTGGGGATCGGCGTCGAACTGGCTGCGCTCCTCCACAATCTGCACTCGCAGGGCCGGATCCCGCACCGTTTCGATGCGCACGAACATACCGAAGCGATCCAGCAGTTGCGGCCGTAGCTCTCCTTCCTCCGGGTTGCCGGATCCCACCAGGACAAAGCGGGCCGGGTGGCGAATGGAAATCCCCTCCCGTTCCACCGTGTTCCAGCCAGAGGCCGCCGCATCCAGCAACACGTCTACCAGGTGGTCGTCCAGGAGGTTCACCTCGTCTACGTAAAGGATGCCGCGGTTGGCCTTGGCCAAGAGCCCCGGCTCAAAGGCCTTCACCCCCTGGGAGAGAGCCCGCTCGATATCCAAGGTGCCGCAGACCCGGTCTTCGGTGGCTCCCAGGGGCAGATCCACCATCGGTACCTGGATCCAGGTGGCTTCCAGCGTTTCTCCCGCCTGCAGGCGTTCCCACACCTGGTCGCTCATCAGATCCCGCTGCCGCGGGTGGCTGTTGAAGGGATCCCCTTTGACAACCTCGATCTGGGGCAGCAGATCTGCCAAGGCGCGGATGGTGGTGGATTTGCCCGTGCCGCGATCCCCCATGATCAGCACCCCACCGATGCGGGGATCGATGACGTTGAGGAGCAGAGCCAATTTCATCTCCTCTTGGCCGACAATGGCGGTGAACGGGAAAACCGGGCGACGTTCCAAGTTCATAGGGGCAACAACCAGCAATTCATCCCCATTATCCCAGAGGCTCCTCCCTTCTGGGCGGTTCCAGGCTGCAACAGGAACCTAAAGGCCGCTTTTGGGTCAAATGGATAAAGCAAGCTCCGGTGCCGGTCGGGGATCCCTGGCTTCTTTTGGGGAAGACTAGATAACATCGGAGCCTGCACGGTTGGCTGGGAGTGGGTTGAATCTGGGTAACAGCGAAAGCTACACCAAAAGAAAGGGGGCTCCCAAAAGCGCCGGCAACCACAGAGAGAGTTCGTTATTGGGTGGGGAGATAGCAGCGGTGTCAGGTCAAGCAAGTCGGAGACGATGGACGGCATTCTCGATGCCCAGCGTGGCCCAAAAAGGGCTGGTGGGCCTGATCTGGGTCTGCACCTGGATCCCTGTCTTGAGCATTTCCCTTGCCGTAGCCCAAACCGCCGCTACCTCTCTGGTTTTGACCGATGAACAGGTCGCCAAGTATGCCCGCATCGTTTTGGAGATGGAGCCCCACCGACAAGAGGCCCAGCAGCGCTCCCAGGCCACCGCGGATCCGGCCAGCAAAGATCAAATCCGGCGGGAGTTCATTCGCACCGCCACCGAGATCATCACCCGCCACGGCATGACCGTGCCCGAATACAACCGCATCACCCTGTTGATTCGCTCCGAAGAAGGCAGAGACCTCCAACAGCGCATCGAAGCCGAAATCCTGCGCCTGCAAAGCGGGGATCCCAGCGTGAGCCCTAGCTCCAAACCCTAACCCCCCCTTGGATCCCCTGCAGGGCTTTTGCCCGGATGTGACGGGGGACGGAAGATAGCGGTAGGCTGGAAGCGGAGGTCGGTGCTCGTCCGTAGAGAGCGGGGGGAGAGCAATGAACGAGCCTATGTCGCCGTCAGTACGGGCGGCTGTCGAGCGCATGAAGTCTCGCTTGCGCCTGACGCGCCGCTTCGGGTTCTGGTTTCAGGCGGTTCTGGGGGCAACGGCTCTGCTGCTCTGGCTGGGATTTTTAGTTGGCCAGAATACCCTCTATCGCGACGACTCGATGGGGGCCTTTATCGCCTTCTGGTTTACCCTGTTTACCCTTCTAACCCTGGCAGCCGGTCTCTTCTTTAACTGGCGCTACCTGCTCCAGGCGGAGCGCCGCTCAGTGTCTGCCGCTACCCCAAGCCAGTTGGATCTGCCCAAGCAGTTGCAATTGGTTACCTATGTCAGCCTGATCGGCGCTTTCCTCGCCCTCATCGCCATGGAGGCGCAGGTGGGAGAGCTGCTGGTGCGGCTGTTTACCCGCACGCTGAGCACCCAGACAGCAGGAGTGCTGCTATTGGCTGCCAATATCAACGTTACCTTTGCCCACTTCGTCTGCTTAGCAGGGGTGCTCTGGATTACCGGCGCCCTCGACCGCGAGCCCTGAACCCCAGCCGGCCAGTCTTAACTTTGCAAGGCAGAAAGTCAGGCCTGCGGCACAGTGGCCCGCCCTAAACTTGCCCCAGCTAAAACTGCCCCCCTGCCAGAGGAAGAGGGGCAAGCGGAAGCAGTCTCGAAGTCCGTAGTTGCCAATCGCAGATTCCGAGGGCTTCACTTAAAGCCCACCGCCGCCTGCCAAACAAAAGCCAGCAAAAAGAACAAAACAGGGATGATCGGCAGAATGTCGATCAGGGGATCGAACAACTCATAGCCTTCTGGCAAAGCCGCCAGGAGCATTATCGCAGGCATGACAACAAACCTCGACAAGAAGAAAGTGGAGTTGGAGAAACTGCTCTTTTCAGAATTGACAGGGATTTTAACATTGTCGGGCCGGAATCCCGGCTAAAGTCAAGAAATGTGAAGGAGATGGTGACCTAGAGAACTCCCATGTTGGAGAGGCCCAAGATCACTCCCGCGCCCAGCAGATGGCCGAAGCTGGCGACCCCCAGCACTTCCGGCCAGGTCATCCCCAGCACCGGCCCCGTTTCTGAGGCCGCTCCCGAAGAGGACTTGAAGATCAAGTAGGCAAGACCTGTGCAGAGAAAGATGGTTACGGCACTCAAAGGCGACCAAGAGCTGGTGTGGGCAGTCATGGCCAACGGCACAACAACGGGCATCATGGTTTTCATCCTCGGCTCAGGTTAACCGCCCCCTAGATTACCCCCATTCCGCAACTCCCAAGGGGATCCCCACATGAATTGCAACAGAGGCCGCAACAAAACCTCACACTGTGGCTTCTTCTGGCTCCATGGCCGATCTACCCCTCGCCGGGAACAGCCTGGACGGGCTGGAGTTGGCAAGAAAAATCCGGTCTGGGCGCAGATCTCTGCCGTATACTAACGAAAGTTAACAAATCCTTCTCTTCCCCCGCTTTGCAGGTGATGAACTGGCTCTTTTGCCTTGATCCATCCTCACCGTCTGCGCTGTGCACACCCAAGGATGGCTGCCGATGACTGCTGCTGCGACTCCGCAACCGGATCCCAAGCCTTTTGCGTTACCCCGTGAGCTGTTGGGGCCGCCGCCGGAATTTTGGAACCCCACCCTGTTGATGTTTTTGGCGGCGGTGGTGCTTTCGGCCTCTTGCTTTGGCGGGTACGCCTTTTGGCATTGGCCCCGCTGGCTGGTGTTTTGGCTTAACTTTGTCGCCCTCTATGTGTTGGGCACGGTGATCCACGATGCCTCTCACGGCTCGGCCCACCGCAACCGCTTTTTGAACGAGGCGCTGGGCCACGGCTCCGCTCTGTTGCAGGGCTTTGTCTATCCGGTCTTTAAGCGGGTGCACATGCAGCACCACGCCCATGTCAACCACCCCGAAGACGATCCCGATCACTATGTGTCCACGGGCGGGCCGCTGTGGCTGATCGCACCGCGCTTTTTCTATCACGAGGTGTTTTTTTTCAAGCGGCAGCTCTGGCGCAAAGGCCGCTGGGATCTGCTGGAATGGGGGCTGAGCCGACTGGTGGTGGTTCTGACGTTTGCGTTGGCCATTCACTTTGGCTACACCGACTACATCATGAACTACTGGCTGCCCCCTGCTTTTATCATGGGCTTTCTATTGGGCCTGTTTTTCGACTACCTGCCCCATCGTCCCTTTCAATCTCAAGAGCGGTGGCACAACGCCCGCGTCTATCCCGGTTGGCTGACCAACATTCTGCTGCTGGGGCAAAACTATCACCTGATCCACCATCTCTGGCCCTCGGTTCCCTGGTACAAATATCAGGCAGCCTACTGGGCGGCCAAACCTGAGCTGGACGCCCGCAACTGCCAGCAAACGCTGGGGATCTGGGAGAAGGGAGAGTTTTGGAGCTTTTTGTACGATGCGCTGATTGGCCTGCACTGGCACAAGCCCAACTCAACTCGTCCTGCTGCGCCAGCCGATCCAGAATCTACGGATCTGAGGCTTACTTAACATGGTTTTGCCC
The DNA here is from genome assembly GCF_047462355.1 of Synechococcus sp. H55.9. Classification (NCBI taxonomy): domain Bacteria; kingdom Bacillati; phylum Cyanobacteriota; class Cyanophyceae; order Synechococcales; family Synechococcaceae; genus Synechococcus; species Synechococcus sp. H55.9. Next base: position 4,537 of record NZ_JANSJB010000011.1, read on the forward strand.
ACGCTACGGATCCCTCAGTTGCTGCTGTTTGTGGAGGCAGCCGGCTTGCTGCGGGACTCCAGCCAGGCCCTGTTACAGGCTGGTCAGGCGACGGCAGATCTGCCAGAGTTGATCGCTGAAGCGCAAGCGCAGGCGGAAGCCCAATTGCAAACCCTTGGGATCCCGGCAGAGTTGCGGGCGCAGGCCCGAGGGATCCTGAGGTTGACCTCGCCGCCGCAGGTGCTGGCTTACCTGCAGGATTTGCTCGACAGGGGAGCCGGCCCGGATTTGGAAGCCTTTTTGGAGCAGGCGGGATCCGACTCTACCCTGTTGCGCTTTCCGCCGCTGTTGGTGGGGGCTGTGGCTTTGCAGGTGTTGCTGGAGCGGCTGGATTTTTCTCCGCAAGAGAGAGCTGTGTTGCAAGCCCAACGGGATCAATGGGAACAGGCCCTGGCAGAATTGGCCGCTCACCACCAGGTTTCCCCAGAGCCGCTGCGGGCGGCTGCCGAGAGGGAGCTGCGGGCTGCCTCAGCAGAAGAGCTGCTGCAACTGGGGCAGGATCTCTTTCAAGATCTCCAGGATCTTGCCGGGCCCGATTCTGAGCCGGAAGCCGAGTCTCAGGTGGAATTGGCGGGGCCGTTGCTGTTGATGATGGTGGCCGACCACCTGTTGGCCCAGACAGAGCATCCGCTCACCCCCGATCAACGGCTGGACTTACAAACCAACCGCGCCGAGGCAGAAAGCCGCTTTTTGGCCATGCAAAAGCTGGGCCGTCTTGAGAACTTGGCGGAGCAGCAGGCTTACATTCGCTCCTGGATTGACCAAACTTCTGTGCCGGATTTGCTGCGGGCTTTGGATCGCTTTTTTGCGGCGTCTGAACCCAACGCGTGAGGCCCCCGGATTGCCAGAGGTTCCGTATCCTCTATGCTGGAAGCAAAGGGATCCCGCTTGAGGCGCGAAAGTGGACTGGGGCAGCTTATTTTGGATTTTTTTGATCTTCAGCTCGCTGCAACCCCTGTTGAACCGGCGAGCGCAAGAGTTCCGGCGCTTGCTGGCCATTCGGGAGTTGGAGCAAAAGCGGGGCAGCCGCGTGATTTTGCTCATCCACCGCCAGGAGTCGATCAGTTTTTTGGGGATCCCGGTTTCCCGCTACATCAGCATCGAGGACTCAGAGCAAGTGTTGCGGGCGATCCGCCTCACCCCGCCCAATACTCCCATTGATTTGATTCTGCACACCCCTGGCGGCCTGGTGCTGGCTACTGAACAAATTGCCCGCGCCCTGATCCGGCACCCGGCCAAGGTGACGGTATTTGTGCCCCACTACGCCATGTCGGGCGGGACGATGTTGGCCCTGGCTGCCGATGAAATTGTCATGGATGCTAACGCCGTGCTGGGGCCGGTGGATCCGCAGTTGGGGGGGTATGCTGCCGCCAGCATTCTGCAGGTGGTGGCGGAAAAACCCATTGCCGAAATCGACGACCAGACCTTAATTCTGGCGGATCTGGCCCGCAAGGCGATGCAACAGGTGCAGAACTTCGTGCGGGATCTCCTGAAGGACGATGTGCCCAAGCGCAAAATTGCCCCCGAACGCATTGAGCCTCTGATCCAGTACCTGACCAGCGGTCGGGTGACCCACGACTACCCGATCACTGCTGAAGAAGCGCGGGAGCTGGGCCTGCCCATCTCCACCGAGTTGCCGCCCCAGATCTACGCCCTGATGGACTTGTACCCCCAGGCCAGCATGGGCCGTCCTTCCGTGCAGTACATTCCCACCCCCTACGATCCTCGTCCCGCTTTGCCCAAAGGGGGATCCCGCTCTGGCCTAGGGTGAACTCTTGGCGTAGACATCCATGGCTTCCAGGCGCAGCCCTTTTGCCCGCCGAAATAGCTCTTGTCCGGTGTGCAAGTGGCGTTCATCGAAGTTCAGCGGGAAATACTTCAGCTCCTCCAGAGCGTCTTCCAAGTGGTTGAGGGCATAGTAGAGGCGGGAAGCCACACCCCCAAAGCTGCTGGGATTGGGAAGGCGGCGAAAGATCTGCTGAGCTTGGGCCAGCTTCTGGCCGCACTCTTCCAGATAAGCCTCAAAGGACTCCAACAGGTCAGGGTCGAACGGATCTGCCGCCAAAGCATTTAACTGAGGCTTCAGAGAAGACAACAAGGGCCCCAAAACTCGGTTCAGGGGGGTGTAGACCTGTCGGATCCAGGCGGCGCGGGCGATGGCTTCCTGGCTGACGGTTTCGCCAGGGGATCCCGTCGGCTGAGGGCGGGGTGAGGTGTGGCTGGAGTGCAGTTGCCGATCGTAGTCGCGGCGAGATTGCGGATCCTTGAGCACCGCGTAGGCAGCGTTGATCTGGCGGATGCGCTCGGAGGTGGCCCGATCTTTTTTGGCCAGCAGGCTGTCGGGATGGTGGTACTTGACCAAACGACGGTAGGCAGACTTGATCTCTTCCGCCGTCGCCAGGACGGAAACGCCCAAGACCTCGTAGTGGGATCCGACTCCAGCTCCGCTCTCCATCATCGCTAGGCTTGCCGGCAAGAAACTCCCACATTGTACCTGCAGCCTAGAATAAAGGTGAGTTTTCCAGTGCTGCCCCATGTCTTCCTCCTCACAGGGATCCCCCCATCCTTTCAGTGCCCTCTTGGGGGCCACCATTGCCGTCAGTCTGGGCTACGGGTTCTTGCAACTGCTGCTCTCGATGGTGACCAAATTGCCGCCAATCGATGTCGAGACTGGATCGCTGGCGCGCGGGATCAGCATCCTGGTGCGTTATCTCCTGGTCGGTTCCGTTTCCCTGATCGCCTTCATGTTTGCCATGGTGGGGTTGGGGCTGGCGGCCTATTCTGTGCAATTGCTGGGAGAGCGGCTAACATCTTCTCAGCGCTGAGCCTGGGGATCCGGGCACGACCTCTGGCCGACTTAGTTTGCGTTGGGACGGCTGCCTAGCGCAACACCACCTTGGGCGAGAGCAACAAAGTCAGGGATCCCTGGCAGTGGTCAATTCGGCCTTCGGCAAAGCGCACCTGGGCCAGGCCCGCCTTTTTAAGGGTGATCGCGTGGGCATTGGCCGGGTTTAGCCCAACAGCCGCTTGCACCCACAGGCTCAGATCCGGCTGGTGACCGACCAGGGCCAAAGACGTGAGGGATCCCCGCTCTGCCTGCCAGCGCACCAGGTCGGCAAAACTGCCGCCCGGAGCCAGCGGCTCAAACACCTCCACCGCTGCGGCCAGGTTCTCGTCCAACAAGATCTCGGCGGTCTGCCGCGCCCTCACCAGGGGACTGGTGAGTAGGAGATCCCACTTCCAGCCCATGCTCTTGAGCTGGCGGGCCACCTTGCGGCAGCGCTTGCGACCTTCGTCTGTAAGGGCTCGCAAGGCATCCTCAACTTCTGGCCGGGGTTCTTCGGCTATGCCATGGCGGATGAAGTCCACAGCCAATTCCTGCCGGGCAATCTGCTTCTCAGTTGCTCCCTGAGAGTGCTCCCCACCGCGAACGCCCTCCTGTTGTTCAAGCCCAGAGATCATCGAACCCCGTCCCGTCAATGCAAACGGCACCGTCAAACTTTGCCCAGACACTCTCCCAGAATACCCTGGGGGACGCTCTCTCTACGAGGAGGGGTTGTGCAGGCGCTGGCCGACCAAAGTGCGCCCTTCCTGGGTGTAGAGCTGCCAGTAGTTCCAGTAGTTGCCAAAGACAGACTTCACATAGCCCCGCGTTTCGGCGAAGGGGATCTGCTCCACAAACACATCCGGATCTTCAAAGCCAAAGCGGCTCAGCCATCTGGCCACGTTGCCGGGGCCGCCGTTGTAGCTGGCCAGGGCCAGCAGGGTGTTGTCTTGATAGGTGCGGTGGGTGTAGTCGAAGTACCAGGATCCCAGGTAAAGATTGTCGGCGGGGTTGGTGAGGCTGTATTGGGCTAGGCCAATTTGTTGGGCAATCCAGCGCCCGGTGGCAGGCATCACCTGCATCAAGCCCAGCGCCCCTGAGGCCGAGACGATCTCCGGCTCAAAGCGGGATTCCTGCCGGATCAAGGCCGCCACCATCAGGGGATTGAGGTTAAATTGCCGTGACCAGCGGGCCAGGCCGGGCCGGGCATAGGGATCCCCGCCCCAGGAATTGTCTGGGCCGGCGTAGTAGTGCAGCGGATAGACGGCCTGCCAGAAATCTTGGCGCTGCCTCAACGTCTCCAGCAGGGGATCCGGCTCTTCGCTGAAGCGCAAAGCGGCCACCTGGTTGATACCCCGCAGGTGCTCTCCGGCACTGTTGCGCAGAATACCCGTGACAAAGCGCTCAGCCACACTCATCTGGCGGGGATCCCGTTGCAGCACGGCCATTTCCCCCTGCCAGCGTTCCCAGGCCAGTTGGCTGGCTCCCATCAAGTGCAAAGTTTGCGTGGCCTCAGAGACCCCCGGCAACGGTAGCCGCACCGGCTGAAAATCCACCTCCACCCTTTGGCGCCCGCTGTAGAAATCCCCCACCGGCCAGCCCAGTTGCACTGCCGACCGCCAGGCGTAGTAGGTGTGGGGAAACTGTTGCAGCACCTGTTGATAGGTTTGCCGCGCCGCAGCCACATCCCCCAGCCGTTCCCGCCATTTGCCCGCCCAGTAGAGCAGTTGCGCCCCCATTTCCGTATCCCGCTGGGCGGATCCGATCTGTTGGGCCAGGGCGATGGCTTGGCCGAGATTGCCCGCTTGCGCTTGACTCCAGGCAAGTGTCCAGGCGGCGTTGGCCGCGGCTTCGCTGGCCGGAAAGCGCTCCCAAAGAGCTTGCCGAGCCGCTTGGGCCGATTGCGGGCTGGCATGGCGATCGTAAAGCTGGCTGAGGCTGAGCAACGCTTCTGGAGCCTCTCTATCCGAGCCGGATCCCGCCTGGCGCAGCAGCTCGATTGCCGTCGACAGGTCGCTCAATTCTGCCAAACGGCGACGGGTGAGGGAAGCCTCTGGCCCATTGGGAAATTGAGCCAGCAGCGCTTGGTAAGCCGCTCTCGCCTGGGGAAACTCCCGCGAGATCTGGTGGCTGCGGCCCCAGCGGTAGAGATTCTGAGAGGTGGCGGGGGCACGCCCATAGGCGCGGGCAGCTTTGCCGTACTCCCGTTGTTCCCAATAGGCATCGGCCAGGATCTGCCAATCGGAAGCCGTGAGGGATCCCTCCTGAGCCTGCCGCCAGCGATCCAGCAGCGGCGTTAACCCAGGGGTTTGCGGGTGATGCAGAGCCAAATCCCGCAGCAGGTCGTAGCGGTCGGGATCCCGCTCCAGCAAATGCTGGAGGGCGCGGCCAGTCAGCGGGTGAGTGGGAAATTGCTGCCGCAACTGATCCACCTGGCCCATCCCCCAGAGGGCATAGGCGGCCACCGGGCTGTGGGGGTACTCCTGCAAAATCTTGGGCCACCAGATCCCTTGGGCTGTTGCCTTATCCTGCAACTGCTCGTAGGCTTGGGCCCTGAGCTTCCAAATTTCCTCCCGCAGAACCGGCAGGCTCTCTTCCAACCCCTGCAAACCCTGCAGGGCCAATTGCGCTTGGCCGGCCTGCAGCGCTGCGTAAGCCCGCAGAAAGGCCGTTGTGGAAGTGTGGGGCAGTTGTACCGGATCCCTGCCCTCTGGCGCCGCAGCCACCTCCACGGTTTCTGCCCAGGATGAGGTGTAAAAGCCCCAGATGGCCCCGCCCAGAGCCGCTCCTGCCGCCAGCACACCGGCAACCCATCTTGCCCAGCACCGTTTGCTGCCTGTCAGGATACCCATGCTTTGTCTCTCTGCAACCTCTGACTACGATACTCAACCCGACTGCGTTGGGTCACCTGGGATACCTGTACCGCAGGCATTGGGCCCGGCAGTCGTTTATGAGTTACTTGCCAGATTGCAGGATCCGCGGCGGACTTTCACTGCGGTACACCTTGGCCCCGACATCGCGCAGCTTTTTGTCGATGGCCTCGTAGCCGCGATCGATGTAGTGGAGCCCGTGGATCGTAGAGCAGCCTTCAGCCGCCAGGCCGGCCAACACCAAGGCTGCCCCCGCCCGCAAGTCCGTAGCCACCACCGGCGCCCCCGACAGCGACGGCACCCCCCGGATCAGGGCCACCCGGTTCTTCAAACGAATGTCCGCCCCCATGCGATTGAGCTCGGGAATGTGGTGCATGCGGTTTTCAAACACCGTCTCCTCGATGGTGCAACTGCCCTCGCTCAGGGCGGCCAAGGCCATGATCGGCGCCTGCACATCGGTGGGAAAACCCGGATAGGGCAGCGTTTGAATATCGGTCGCCTGGCAGAGCCAGCCCGAACTGAGCTGAGCCGGGGCAATGCGCAGCCGGTTGGGGCCTTCTTCTTCGACCCGCAGCCCCATGTCACGCAGCTTGGCGATCACCGCCCGCAAGTGATCGGGAATAACAGGGCCAACCGTGAGGTGAGAGCGGGTAATGGCCCCGGCAATAAGATAAGTGCTGGCCTCGATGCGGTCGGGAATAACCGTGTACTCGGTTCCATGCAAGCGGGGCACCCCCACCACCACAACCGTGTTAGTGCCAACACCGCGAATGCGCGCCCCCATCGCCTGACAAAAACGGGCCAAATCCGCCACTTCTGGCTCTTGGGCGGCATTTTCAATCACCGTTTCCCCATCCGCCAGCGTAGCGGCCATCATCAGGGTTTCAGTAGCGCCGACGCTGGGATAGTCCAGGTAGATGCGGGTTCCCACCAGCCTACGGGCATAGGCATGAACAACCCCATGTTCGATTTGCACGGTCGCCCCCAGCGCCTGCAGGCCCCGCACGTGCAGATCCACTGGACGGGAGCCAATGGCACAGCCGCCCGGCAGGGGAACTCTGGCTACCCCCAACCGCGCCAACAGGGGCCCGATGATGAAAAAGCTGGCCCGCAACTGGCTGACCAATTCATAGGGAGCTTGGGAAGTTTTGAGGGAGCTGGCATCCAGGTCGAGGGTATTGCCCACATGGGACACTTTAACCCCCAGGGTGGTCAGGATCTGCCCCATGCGTTCAATGTCCAGCAGACGCGGCACGTTGTGAATTCGGCAAGCCTCAGGAGCCAAAAGGGATCCGGCCATAATCGCCAAGGCAGAGTTTTTCGCCCCGCCAATGGGAATGTGGCCGCTCAAGGGCTGCTTGCCAGTTATCTGCAGCACTGGCCCCATCATTTCGGGTGAGGGTGTAACTAAGGATTCCACCCTGCTGACGTGCTGGAACTCTGCCGTGAATTCTCCCAATCTTCCTCCTCAGCCACAGAAAATATAGAGCACACAAGCAAGCCTCTTCCGGGAAATACTCTGGAGAGAGAAGCAGCCAAAAGGGCAACCAGAAACTTGGTAGAGGAAGGAAGAGAAGTTCTGCCCCTATCTTACCCAAGTTCCTCAGTTTGCGGCAGCAGTTGGGGCAACTCGGCCAAAGAATCCTATTCCGCCGGCGCCAACAGAATCCAAGCCCCATCTGGAAGTGCCCTACGTTACGCCGAAAGAAGCAGACCGGTCTCCGCACATCCCCAAAAAAGATGCCCCATGTTAGATATAGACTCCTACTGGGTTGGGCCCAGCAGCCAGAAGCAGTATGATACTCGTGAGAAATGCTTGCAATAGCCATAGGAGACAGTCGATGATCACCACTCAAGTCTCTGCCCAAGAGTTGTTTCGGGCCGCCTATGAAAATCGCTACACCTGGGATCCCGCTTTCCCGGGCTATAGCGCCGAGGTCACTTACTGGGATGGGGAGCGCACTTTTGTGGGGCAGGTGCGAGTGGGGGCAGACCTAAAGGCCACCGTTACGGGCGTGGAGGATGAGGAAGCCCGGAAAGCCATTCACAATCAACTTTGGGAAATTGCCATTCACCGGGTGCGCCGCAGCTTTGCCGAGACCCACGGGAACAACACTTTCCGCTATGGGCAGACCCTACCCGATGGCACCGTGGAGATCCTGGTGGGGGGCAAAGCCGAAGGGGATCGCTACCACGTGCGCGACAACCAAGTAACCCTGGTGCATCGGCATATTCATGGGGTGGTGGTGACCATCCACACCTTCAGCAGCCACGACACGGGCGAAGGCTACCTCTCTCACCGCTACGATTCCGTCTATCACGATCCCCAAACGGGTGAGCAAAAGGGCGGGCGCAGCCAATTTGAGGATCTCTACACCAAAGTCGGCAAGTACTACATCCTCTCGGAGCGACGCATTCAAACAGAGACGGAAACCGGCCCTGTGGAAAAGCGCTTTACCTTCCGCAACTTGGCGTTGCTGGATGCCGGGGCTTAATTGGCCAAACGCCAACGCAAAACCCGATAATCATGAACTTTATGGCAGCAACGACCTCCTCAGTTAGAATTAGAAAGGGAGCCTGAGCTATGCTTTGAATATTCTCCCGCCTACACTTTGGCATGAACAACCCTGCGGCAAAGCCCGACCCAGATTCCAAAGCCCCTACCGAGGTTCCCGAACTGATTCTCCGCCCCGCTCAACTGGGGGATCT
>NZ_JANSJB010000011.1:13078-41255 GCF_047462355.1 Synechococcus sp. H55.9
GCAAAGCCCGACCCAGATTCCAAAGCCCCTACCGAGGTTCCCGAACTGATTCTCCGCCCCGCTCAACTGGGGGATCTGGAGGCGGTGGAGGAGATTTTGGCGCAAGCTTTTGATGAAGAGTACAGCAGCCGCTCGGTGGACATTCGTCGCCAAGTGCGGCGGTTACGGCAGTGGTATGGCCCCCTGAAAACCTTGAGCCTGTTTCCCAACCGTTTTCAGCACATGTTTACGGTACATGTGGCGGAGCTGGAAGGCAAAATCCAGGGGGTCATTCAAGTTTCTCCCTTTAACCATTCCCGCAGCACCTGGCGGGTGGATCACATTGCGGTGGCGCCTTCGGCCCAGCGGCAGGGAATCGGGTCTAAGTTGCTCAGGCACTGCACGGAGCACTTTCGCGAGGCCCACACCTGGATTTTGGAGGTGAACATCCACAATAAGGGGGCAATGGCCCTCTACCGACACAACGGCTTCCAGCCCTTGGCTCAGATCACCTATTGGTCGATCCCGGCGGAGATTCTGGCTGCTCTCAGCCGGCACGAGGCCAAGTTGCCCAACCTGGTGCCGGTGACCAACCGCGATGCCTACGCCATCTATCAACTGGATACGGGATCCATGCCGGCCACTGTGCGCCAGGTGTACGACCGCGACGTGAGCGACTTCCGCACCAGCCCACTGGAGTGGCTTTTGGAACGGGCCAAGTGTGCCATCAGCCAAACGGAACGGGTGGAGATGTGTGTCTATGAGCCCGAGCGGAAAACCGCCATTGGCTATTTCAACCTCAAGTTGGATCGGACGGGGCAGCAGCCGCACGTGGCCAAACTCACAGTTCACCCTGCCTATACCTGGCTCTATCCTGAGCTCATGGCCAAGATGGCCCAGCTCACCCAAGCTTATCCCCCGCAGGCTTTGGCCTTGGCTTCCACCGATTACCAACCGGAGCGGGAGGAGTTTTTGCTCAAGCTGGGCGCCCAGGATGTGGAGCGGACGCTGCTGATGTCGCGCTCGGTGTGGCATAAGGTGCGGGAAGTCCGCTCCCCTTGGTATAGCGAGTATCTCGCTCTGGTGCTCCAAAAATTGCCGGTGAAGCAGCCGGTGCCAGAACGCTTTGAGGGGCTGGCGGAGGGCTGGCTGGAACATCCCTTTCATTCTCTTCACCCAACTGTGCCGGATCCCAATGCCGTTCGCGCTACTCAGCCGGAGTCCTCACCGGGGTGCGCCAGAGACTCGCAATCAGAGGCTCCTCCCCCTCCCTAGTTGAAGTCTTGGCTGGCACCCCCATGAACCCGTTAGCCAGGGATCCCTCTTGGCGGATGTTGCTCCAGGCGGCCCTGCACCGCAACCGCAGCGATCCCGGTGTACGCTATTTGCAACTGGCTACAGTGGATCCCCAGGGGCATCCGCGTAACCGCACGGTGGTCTTCCGGGGATTTTTGCGGGACACCGACCGCATCCAGTTGGCGGTGGACAGCCGCAGCGAGAAGCTTTGCCAGATCGCCCACTGCCCGCTGGCTCAGATCTGCTGGTATTTCAGCAAGACGCGCGAGCAATTTCGCATTGCCGGCACTCTGGAGGCCATCACCGCCGATTATCCGGATCCTGAAGCGCAGCAGCAGCGGCAGCAGTTGTGGCAACAGATCTCGGAAAAAGGACGGCTCCTCTGGTTTTGGCCGGAACCCAAGGGGCCTCTTGCCTCGCCCGAGGCTTTTGTTCAAAAGCTGCCGCCAGAGAAAGCTTCATGGCCGCCTCCGACTTTTGTGGTGCTCCTGTTGCAGCCGACTGAGGTCGATCACCTGCAGCTCAAGGGGGATTCGATCTATCCCCAACGGCGAACGGTGTACGAGCGCAAGCTGCAAGGCTGGCAATGCCGAGCGGTCAACCCCTAGAAGGGATCCCAGCCGGTTTCAAGCTGGCGCGGGGCAGCGCCTTTCGAGAGAATGTTGAAATCTTGAAGAGAATTAAGAGGATAAAGGTGTTAACGTAGCTGAACAATCGTCCTGTTCCGTGCCCACCCCACCGACGCTGTGAGGGTGGCCGCTCGGGTTTTTCTCCATCTGGTATGTAGCATTCCTGGTTGCGGTAATCTGATGTTCGCCTTGATCCCCTCATTTCCTGACCGCATTGCCCAAGCTGTTGCCGCTCTTCTTGCCGGCGGGCCGTCGGTGAACATGACTGCGAAAGGCAAGGGATCCCTGTTTTTAGCTGCCGCCTTGTTTGGGGTGAGCGTTGCCGTGCAGGGGTTGAGAGCACAAACTCTGGGGAGACCGACGCCGGAAGCTCTAGAAGACTCGGTTGAGGGGAATGTTGCTCCTGTTCTGCTTGCAGAAGCGGCCTCACCCTCGCAGACCGGCCCCACCTCTGCCCGCACAGGCTCCTTTCGTGTTGGCAACCGCACCCCCCATCCGGTGCGGGTGGTGATCTTGATGCGCAGCGGCGGGCGGCTGCTCAACCCAGAAACGGCCCACTGGGATTTTGCGCCCGGAGAAGGCGGTAGCGAAGGATTGGTGCTGAGCTTGGGGGAAGAGCCGCTGCAGATCGGCCCCGGAGACATTGTGGTGGCTTTTGTCCTCGATGGAACCCGCCGCTACTGGGGGCCGAACGTGGTGGGAGAGTCTCTGGCCCCGTTTTGGAATGAGGAGAGCGGCTCCTGGTCGATGATCCTGCAGCCTTAGGGCAGTCTCCAAGCTACAGGTGGCTGCGCAGTTTGTAGCTCTCTAGGGTGTTGGCCAGCAGCATCGCTACCGTCATGGGTCCCACACCACCCGGCACGGGCGTGATGGCGGCGGCCCACTCCTTGACTGCCGCGTAATCCACATCTCCCACCAATTGCTCAGATCCGTCGGGGCCCTGGATACGGTTGATGCCTACATCGACGACCACGGCTCCCGGTTTTACCATCTCTGCCTTGAGCAAGTGGGGGCGACCGACGGCCATCACCACAATGTCGGCGGCGCGGGTTACTTCGGCTAAGTCGGGGGTGCGGGAATGGGCCAGGGTAACGGTGGCATCGGCAGCCAACAACATCAGGCTCAGGGGCTTGCCCACCAGGATGCTGCGACCGACCACCACCGCCTTTCGTCCGGCAATCGGGATCCCTTCCGCTTGCAACAGGCGCATCACGCCCAGGGGGGTACAACTGCGCAGGCCGGGCTCGCCGCGCAGCAGCCGGCCCAGGTTGAGGGGGTGAAGCCCGTCCACGTCTTTGTCGGGGTCGATGGCCAGAAGGGGCGGGATGGGATCCCAGCCGGGGGGTAAGGGCAGTTGCACGAGGATGCCATCGACGCGCTCGTCCTGGTTGAGTTGGGCGATGGCGTCGAGCAGGTGGGCGGGGGAGTCTTGGGCGGAAAAATGGCGGCCAAAGGAGGCGATGCCCACCCGCTCACAGGCCCGCTCTTTGCCGCGCACGTAAGCTGCACTGGCGGGATCCTCCCCAACCCGCAGCACCGCCAATCCCGGCGGACGCCCCACCCGCGGCAGCCAAGCTTGCACTTGGGCGGCCATCTCCGCTTGCAGGCGGGCGGCCAAGGCTTTGCCATCCAAGATCTTGGCGGACATAGAGGGCGCCCCAAGAGATCTTGACAACTTGACCATCTTCAGGGGCGCCGCCCCCTTCGTCAAGTCTTGCCGCCGTTGAGCAACAGCAGCAGGGGCACCTGGGGCCTTTGCCCAGTTTTTTGGGCTGCCCCATTCCCCCCGGCTCTAGAACTCGCGCGACTCTTCTTCGCCGGGCCCTAACTCCTCAATGAGGATCTCCACCTGCTGCCGCTTTTCCTCCAAAAACTGGGCGCAGCGCTTTAGGGTCTGGGCGGCCTGCTGGAAGCGCTCCACCACCTCTGCCAGATCCAGCTCTCCCGATTCGATCTGGGCGATCAGACTTTCCACTTCGGCGATGGCTGCTTCGTAGCGCCAGGGATCCTCACGTTTGCGGCGGCTCATGGCTCTCCTCCACTCGGGCCCAGAGGCTTCCCGAGGCCAGTTGTATCCTCAGCCGGGTCTGCGGCGGTAGGTGGTGGGTGCGAACCAGGGATCCCCGTTCGTCCCGCACCAGGGCATAGCCCCGCCTGAGGACGGCGGTAGGGTCGAGGGCTTGCAGGTGCTCCTGGAGGGCCTGTTGGCGCTGTTGGTGATGGTGAAAGCGGTGGCGCACCGCCTGCACTAGGCGCTGCTGCCGTTGGGTCAAGCTTTCCTGCGCCTGTTGCAGCAGCCGCTCCGGATGGATTTGGGCGAGATGGCGCTGGGTGTGCTGGAAGCGCCGCCGTGCCCTCTCCAAAGCCTGCAGCGTGCGTTCGATCAACTTCTGGCGCAACTGGGATCCCTGGCGCTGCAATTCCCGCAGATCGGGCACGATCCGCTCGGCCGCCGCTGTGGGGGTGTGGGCCGCGTAGTCGGCCGCGTAGTCCGCCAAGGTCTCGTCCCGCTGGTGGCCGATCCCCGTCACCACCGGAATAGGGCACTCGGCAATGGCCCGCACCACCCGCTCATCGTTAAAGCAAGCCAAATCCTCGCCGGATCCACCCCCCCGGGCAATCAGCAGCACTTCCGCCCGCCCATCCTGTTCCACCCGGCGAATGGCCCGCACAATCGACTCCGGGGCCGCTTCCCCTTGCACCTGGGCCGGCGAAAACAGCACCCGCAGCCCGGGGTAGCGCTGGTTGAGGGTGCGGCGGATATCGCCCCAGCCGGCGGCGTCGGGAGAGCTGACGACGGCAATGCACTGAGGGTGGGTAGGTAGAGGCCGCTGGTTGTCGAACAGGCCCTCGGCAGCCAGGCGGGCCTTGAGCTGCTGCAAGCGCCACGCCAACAGCCCCTCGCCCGCCGGCAGCAGTTGCCAGATAACAAGGCGGTAGTAGCTGCCGCCGCTGTAGATGCCGATTTGCCCCAGCGCAAGCACCTGTTGACCCACTTCTGGCCAGAAGCTGAGCCGGGAAGTTTGGCTCCGCCAGATCACCCCCTTGAGGATGTCGCCGCTTTCCGGATCCACCAGGGTCAGAAACAGGTGGCCGTTGCGGTTGCGCTGGCAACTGGAGACTTCTCCAACCACCCACAGCCTGGCCAAGTAGGGATCCCCGGCCAGCAGCGACTTCAAGTAGCCGGACACTCCCCCCACCGAGAGGAGAGGGACTTCCTCGGCAGGAAAGGATTCTGTCCCGAAGTCGAGGCCATCAAAGGCCAGAGCCATTGCTTGCGGATCCAGATCGCGCATACGGCGCTTCCCCATGGGAATGCTCGGGATCCCATCTAGAATAGGCGACGACAGGACGAGAGAGGAGGTGAGCTGCGGTGACCTTCGCCCATTGGCTGGGGCTGGCAGCGCTGCTGGGCCTGTTGGTTCTGCTCTGGCAGATCCGGCAGATTCTGCTATTGGTGTTTGCGGCCATCGTCTTGGCAGTAGCTTTGGACACCCTGGCTCAGATCCCGCAGCGCTACGGCTTTCGCCGCGGCCCCTCGCTCCTCATCACCGGTTTGACGGTTCTGGTGGGGGCGATTCTGGTGGGGCTGATCGTAGTGCCTCCCCTGGCGGATCAGTTGCGGCGGCTGTTTACCGATGGGGTGCCCGCTGGGATCGTGCAGGCGCAGCGGCTATTTGAGAGCCTCATCCTCTCGTTGCCGACGGATATCGAGCTGCCGACGCTGCGGGAGTTGGCCAATAGCCTCGTGCCCCAGGCCACTGAGTTGGTGCGCCAGGTGCGGGACTTTTTCTCCCAGTCCTTCACCGCCTTCTTTGCCACCCTGCTCAATCTGTTGTTTGTCATCATCCTCACCATCCTGCTGTTGGTGGATCCCCAGGCCTACAGCCGCGCCTTTGTCTCGGTTTTCCCCGCCTTTTACCGCCCCCGCGTCCGCTACATCCTCAAGCGCTGCGAGCTGGCCCTGCGAGGGTGGCTGGTGGGGATCCTCTTCACCAGCAGCCTGGTGATGCTGCTAAGCGGCATTGGGCTGTGGATTTTGGGCGTGCCTTTAACCTTGGCCAATGCCGTGCTGGCGGGACTGTTTAATTTCATCCCCAACATCGGCCCCACCTTGAGCGTGGTCGCCCCCATGCTGGTGGCCCTCACCGATGCCCCCTGGAAATCGCTGGCGGTGCTGGGGCTCTACATCTTCATCCAACAGTTGGAAAGCAGCGTCTTCACCCCCATCGTCATGTCGCGGCAGGTGTCGCTTTTGCCGGCTCTGACTTTGGTGGCCCAAATTACCTCGGCCTTTTTCTTCGGGGTGCTGGGCCTGTTTTTGGCTGTGCCCTTGGCGGCCATCCTGCAGGTGTGGATCCAAGAGGTGCTGATTCGGGATGTGTTGGATCCTTGGCAGGGATCCCGGACGCTCCCCTTGCTCAGATTGGAGAGCAGGGCAGACCAGAGCTCCACCCATCTGCCGGACTCCGCCTCGCTACCGCAATCGGCGCCAACAGATTGAAGCAACCCAGATGCCTGCTGCGGACTTTGGCCAGAAAAAATGGGGCTCAGCTCTGGCCGAAACTGTCTTGGCGTAACAAAATATTAAGGGCAGCACTTGCATTGGGATCCCTTGCGGGGCAGGCTGTTGCTGGCCCACGACCGACATTTGGCAGATATTTAGGGACACATAGCCATGTACAACAATCGTCGCGGTTTTCTTCGCTGGTTGGCTCTCGGTTTCGGCTCGCTGGCGGGTTTGTTACCGGCCTTGGCCCGGCGCCGTTTTGCCCTTGCCCGGGAAACCAAGGCTCCTGAACCAGAGTTTGTGAAAGTGGCCAACCTCGCCGATTTCAAAGATGGCCCCTTCAAAGTGGAAAACGCCTTTGGAAAGAACACCGCCACCCTCTGGTTGGTCAAGGATCCCCAAAAAGAAGACTCTTTCCTGGCTCTGGATGCCGCTTGTCCCCATGCCGGGTGTGACGTGGACTGGCGGGGGGAGAACTTTGTCTGCCCTTGTCATGGCTCGGCCTTTGCTGTCGATGGCAGCCGTACCCGGGGCCCGGCCAAGGCCGACCTGACCGCTTACAAAGTTAAGGTGGAGAAGGAGGAGATTTTCGTAGCCAAAAGCCAATCCTAGGCGGGTAGCCAGCTTTCTGCAAAAGCAGGTAATGGGCTGAGCCAATGAGGCCACCCAGGGAGCGTTGCTACTTGCGCTATTTGTTTGTCTCCACCCCCGTTGGCCCGCTCGGATCGGGGGCTGGCGGCGGCGTGGAGCTCAATCTTGCCAACCTGACCCGTGTCTTGCTGCAGATGGGATCCCAGGTGCGGGTGTTGGCCCCCGAGGGATCCCAAATCGACGCATTGCCGGTGGAGGTGATCGAGGCGGTAACCGGCCTTCCCCCGACCTATGCGCAAAGCCAGCGCCGCGACCAGCCGGTTCAGATCCACACCCCCTCTCTGCTGGCCAATCTGTGGCAGCGGGCTGCCCAACTGCAAGACCAGTTCGATCTGATTGTGAACTGGAGCTACGATTGGCTGTCGTTTTATTTGACGGATTTTTTCCGCACCCCGGTGGCCCACATCGTCAGCATGGGATCCCTCAGCGACGCCGTCGATCAGGCCTTGGAGCACATTGCGCAGACCTACCCTGGCCGGCTGGCGGTGCACTCGCGAGCCCAAGCCCAGACCTTTGCCTTTGCCCGCGCCCAGATGGCGGCAGGTCGGGATCCCTTTGTCTATCTGCCCTGCGGCGTTGATCTCAGCCGCTACGACTTTGTGCCCGAAGGGAACGGATCCCTGTGTTGGATTGGCCGCATTGCCCCGGAAAAGGGCCTGGAAGACTGTGCTGCCCTGGCCGAGAAGACGGGAAGATCGGTGGTGCTCCTGGGCCACCTGCAAGAGCCAAGCTACTGGCAGCAGATCCAGGAACAGTACCCACAGGCCCAACTGGATTACCGAGGGTTTCTGCCCACATCGCAAATGCAGCGAATTTTAGGGCAATGCTCCGCCTTGGTCATGACCCCCAAGTGGGTGGAAGCCTTTGGCCTGGTGGCAGTGGAGGCTTTGGCTTGTGGCGTGCCGGTGATCACCTACCGCCGTGGGGGGCCAGCGGAAATTGTTAGCGATGGCGAGACCGGCTGGGTGGTGGATCCAGACGACGTGGCGGCCTTGGCCAGGGCTGTAGAAAACTTGGATCGCATCGACCGCAGCCGCTGCCGACACCATGCAGAACAGCGCTATTCCCTGCAGGCCATGGCGGAGCGGTTTTTGGCCTGGAGCGAGGCAATTGGCCGGGATCCCATCTGGGCAGCCCGCGAGGGAGGAGACAGGCAATGGTACTATTAACTTGATTCTGGCAATCTGCGCCAGACGCGCAGCCCAACGACGCGAACATTTTGACTTACGACAGGGAAACCACCATGACGACTGGGAAAGGATCTGTTGCGCTGGTGCGATCAGAGGTTCGTCGGCGGTCACAGGTTCTGGGAACGCAGGTGATCAGCCAGGTCAATGCGGCCCGGCTCGGAGTAGTTAGCGAAGTTTGGGCAGATCTGGAAGCCAAGCAAGTGCTGGTGCTGGGGGTGCTGGAGAAAGCCTTTGCCGGATCCCCACGGTTGCTGGACCTACGGCAAGTGACGGCCTTGGGCCAGGATGCCATCCTCGTCCCCAACGATGAGGTTTTCGACGACTTGGATTTGGAAGGCCTGAGCCGGGTGGTTGGCAGCGAGGTGGTTACGGAAGAAGGGATCCGCCTCGGCAAGGTCAAAGATTTTCAATTTAACTCCGTCTCCGGCCTGATCACGGGTTTAATCCTCTCCAACCTTGGCCTCACCTTTTTGCCCGGCTTTATCCTCAGCACCTATTTGCTTCCGGCTGATGAGATCGTCTCGGTTGGCGGCGAGCGCCTCATTGTTGCCGATGGCGCCGAAACCCGCCTGACCCAACTGGCCAAGGGAATCTTGGAAACCCTGGGACTCGGCAAGCCTCCTTGGGAATCCGGAGTCAGTCCTGCCCCTGCCCTGCCCAGTGCGGTCGAGGGTTCCGCTGTTGAGGAAGACTACGAAGAAGAATACGAGGAGGAGTACGAGGAGGGCGCAGAAGAAGACCCCTACGCCGAAGCAGAGCCGGAACCTCAGAGCGAGGCGACGCCTCCCCGTCGGCCCGAGCCGCCTCCTGTCTCTGAACAACCGGAATGGGAGCAAGAGTACGCCAAAGAGGAAGCTCCTCCTTCTCCTCCCGAGCCCACTCCTCCCCCCTCTACGCCCACGGATATCGACCCCTGGGAAGACAAGTCCGGCGAGCCCACCTGATGGCGGAGCGTATCCCATCCCCAACGGATGCGACGCCTGGGGCGTTGAGGTCTATCCCGGCAGGGCAGGATCGGCCTCGGCTAAAAAGCGCAAAGCCACCGATAAAAAAGCTTGCGGCGCTTCGATGTGGGGGAAAGCAGCTCCCGGCAATCGGTAAACCGGCACCTCTGGCCGCAGAGCGCGATACCGCTCCACCTGCTCAAGGCCGGTAAGGCGGTTCTGTTCCCCCCAAACCAAAGCCATGGGTTTGGCCACAACGCGAAAGTCGTCTTGAATGGGCAAATTGAGTTTGCCGGTCAAAAAAGAACGGGGAGCAAATTGGGCCCCCGCCTGGTGAGCCGCCTGATAGTAGTAATCCACCACCGCCTCCTCCAGAGCATACCCCGGCGAGAACAGGCTCTGCTCCGTAAACAGACGTATATTCCAGGGGGCGGTGATGCCGTTGTAAAAGGCTAACCCCAACACAGGCAGGCTGAGGAAGCCGTAGAGGGCCTCGGCCAAAGGGATCCCCAGCGCCGGGGGGATAAGGCTGTTGTCTCCCAGGGGGGCGATGAGCAGCAGCTTCTGCCACTGCTGAGGTTGCAGCCGGGCCGAGCGCAGCACAAATCCTGCCGAGAGGGAATTGGCGATGGCGTGGCAGGGCCGCCCGATCACCTGCCGAACAAAATCCCCGATCAGCTCGGCGTAGAGATAACCGGTGTACTCCAGATCGGGGCGCTCCGAGTTGCCCCAACCCAACCAATCCAAAGCATAAACCTGATAGTGCTGGCTCAGCTCCGCCATGATGGCGCGGAACTCGTAGCTGGAAGAGCCGGCCCCGATGCCGTGCAGCAGCAACAAGGGCTGGCCGGATCCCGCCACTTTGTAAAACAGGCGATGGCCCCGCCAAAAGTGGTGCCTCTCCTCTCCCGGCAACAGGCTGGGCAAAGGCTGGGTGCGAGAAGCAATCCAGGCGTTGAGAACGGCCAGGGCGCCCACCCCGCCGGCTGCAACCCAAAGACCGGTCTTGAAAACTTGGCTCAGCTCCTTCATGAGCAGCAACCCCCGCCGGGGATCCTACTTTTTCTTGAGGCGGTAGGTGATGCGCCCTTTGTTGAGGTCATAAGGGCTGAGCTCCACCTTGACCCGATCTCCGGGCAGGATCTTGATGTAGTTACGGCGAATCTTGCCGGAGATATGAGCGAGCACGTTGAAGCCGTTATCCAGATCCACCCGGAACATGGCGTTGGGCAGGGACTCTGTGACGACCCCTTCCATTTCAATGGCATCTTCCTTAGACAAGGAGACCTCCCAAAAAACGACACAGTGAGCAACCCACTCCTCACAGCCGCGACGACACGCGCTGTTAAGAAGTGAAAAAATACTCCACCTCTTCTATCCTAGCTGTTGCAGTCCTTCACTAGGGGATCCTTCAGCTAGAAACCGCAGGAGCCCGTCCCTATACCGTCTCGACCCCTCCCCCCCTATACGGGGAGAGAGGGGGCCCGGGCTGTTGGCTTGCCAACTGCAGGGCTACCCAAAGCCCGCTCCGTATCGGGGTTGGTTAGTTTAGGACTGAAAAGGCGTGCGATCGGTCAAAATCTCTGCTCCCGATTCGGTGACCAAGACCGTGTGCTCGAACTGAGCCGACCAAGCGCCATCCACCGTAACCACCGTCCACCCATCCGACAACACTCGGGTGGCCTCTCCTCCTGCATTCACCATGGGCTCAATGGCCACGGTCATGCCGGAGCGCAGCTTGGGATTGGGCAGATCGCGGGTGCGATAGTTGGGGAATTGCGGCTCTTCGTGCAGGTTGCGCCCCACCCCGTGACCGACATACTGCTTCACCACAGAATAGCCCCGCCCCTCGATGTAATCTTCAATGGCACCCGAAACATCCTGCAGCCAGACGCCGTGGCGCACCTGGTCGATGCCCGTCTGCAAGGCTTTGGCCGCAGTATCGATCAGATCCCGGGCTGCATCGCTCAGGGGTTCTAGGCCGATGCTGAGGCAAGAATCCGCATGCCAGCCCTCCACAACGGCGCCGAAATCCACCTTGACCACATCTCCCGGCTGCACCACTTTGCGGGGACTGGGGATCCCGTGCACCACCTCGTGGTTAATGCTGACACAGACGCAGGCCGGGAAGCCGTAGTAGCCTTTGAAGCTGGGCAGAGCGTTCAGTTCGGCCACCCGTCGCTCGGCGTAGGCATCGATATCTGCCGTCGTCCAGCCCGGCTCTAAGCGCTCGGCGATCTCCTGCAACACTTGGGCCACCACCCGCCCGGCCCGCCGCATTTTTTCCACTTCGCGGCGAGATTTGATCTCGATGAGCTGCATGCCCCGCCGCTGCTTCTCAGCTCCTGGTCTGATCACGCTGTCCTCCTGAAGCCGTCCAAAAGAGCCTGCAGATGTTCTTGTACGGATTCCATCGGCTGGTTGCCGTTGACTCGCTGCAAGCGCCCCTTGGCCGCATAAAAATCGATCAGGGGAGCCGTCTGCTGCCGATAGACCTCCAAACGCTTGAGAATCACCGAGGGATCCGCATCATCGCTGCGCCCCTGTTCCTTGCCCCGGGCCAACAGACGGGCCACCACCACTTCGTCCGGCACATCCAAGTTGAGGACGCAGTCGTAATCTTGCCCCAGCTCGCGCAGCAGCTCTTCCAGGGCTTCCGCCTGGGCTAGGGTGCGAGGAAATCCGTCCAGGATCCAACCCTGCTCTGGAGACTGCTGCAACTGGCCTCTGACCATCCCGATCAACACCTCATCGGGCACCAGCTCTCCCGCGTCCATGTATACTTTGGCCTGGCATCCCAGCGGGGTCTGGGCCTTCACCTCTGCCCGCAGCAGATCGCCTGTGGAAATTTTGGGCGTGTGGTAGATGGCCGCCAGCCGCTCCGCCTGTGTACCCTTGCCCGCCCCCGGCGGCCCCAAAAAGATCAACCTCGGCACTACTGCTTGACCATCCCTTCGTAGCGTTGTGAGATGACATAGGTCTGGATTTGTTTGGAGGTCTCGATCGCCACCCCCACCAAAATCAGCAGCGAAGTCGCCCCCAAACCTTGGAAAGTGGTGATGCCGGTCGCCCGCTCCACCGTCGTCGGGATGATGGCCACCGCACACAAGAATAGGGCTCCCAGCAGCGTCAGCCGGTTGAGGATCCCTTCGATGTATTCAGCCGTAGCCTTGCCCGGTCGCACCCCTGGAATACTGGCCCCCATCTTCTTCAAGTTTTGCGCCAGATCCACCGGGTTGATGATCAAGGAAGCATAGAAGTAGCTGAAGAAAAGGATCAGCACGAAATAGAAGGGAATGTAAAACCAGGAGGTGGGAGATAAAAAGTTGGCCACCTGCACCAACGTTAGGTTCTGGGTGTACTGAGCCAAAGCCAAGGGCAGAGACATCACCGAGTAGGCGAAGATGATCGGCATCACCCCCCCTTGGTTTAGCCGCAGGGGCAGGTAGCTCTTCTGCTCGCGGAATAGTTTGTTGCCCACCTGGCGCTTGGCGTAGACGATCGGGATCTTGCGGCTGCCCTCTTGGACAAAGACAATACCGACAATGGTGGCCAAAAAGATAGCCGTCAACAGCAAGATGCCGCCGATGGTGCTGCTATCGGCGCGGGCCAAGCTGATGGTCTGGCCCAGGGCGCGGGGCAGCGTGGCCACGATGTTGACAAAGATCAGCAGCGACGGGCCACTGCCCACCCCCTTTTCCGTGATCATTTCCCCCAACCACATGACGAACATGGATCCCGCCGCCAGAGCCAAGGTGGTGGAGGCCATAAAGGCCAGCTCATTGGTGGTGTTGGCAAACTCCCGCACCCAGAAGGAGATGCCGATGCCCTGGATGATGGCCCAAATCAAAGTAACGTAGCGGGTGTACTGAGAAATCTGTCGCCGCCCCTGTTCTCCCTCGTTTTTCTGCAGGTTCTCCAGGGCCGGAATGGCCGAGACCAGCAGTTGCATGATGATGGAAGCGTTGATGAAGGGCAGGATCCCAAGGGCGAAGATCCCGAGGGCAGAGATACCGCCTCCGGAGAAGATATCCAGAAAGCCGAACACTGGGCTGTTGGCGGCCTCGGCGGCAAAGCGGGCCCGGTCAATGCTGGGGATCGGAATGTAGATGCCCAGCCGCACCAACAACAACAGTCCTAGGGTCAGCAACAGACGGCTGCGCAGGCCAGAGGCCATCGCCATCTGCATGAAGGTCTCTTGGGCGGAGGGAGCAGAGCCTCGTGTGTCAGCCATAGGTAAAGAAAACCTCGCAGGAGCAAAGGGCCAGGTGAGCTACTTACCACTCTACGCTTCCGCTGGGGAAGTCGGCAAAATGAAATGCTGCCAACCTCGGCCCATCTAGGAGCCGGCGGCTTGGGATCCCACAAGCTCGACCCGGCCGCCGGCTGCCTCGATCTTGGCTTGGGCTGAGGGGGTGATGGCAGCCGCCCTGATCGTCAGGGGCACGCCGATTTCCCCATCTCCCAAGATCTTCAGCGGGCCATCGTTGGTGGTCACGATCCCCCGTTCCATCAGACTTTCCAGGCTAACCTCGCTGCCGGCAGGCAGCTCTGTCAAGGCGCGCAGGTTGATCAGCGTGTACTCCAGACGCCGGGTGTAGCGGGGGAAATGTTTAAGCTTGGGCAAACGCCGATAAAGAGGGGTCTGGCCGCCTTCAAAGCCGGGTCGCGTGCTGCCTCCCTTGCGGGCCTTCTGCCCTCGCATCCCCTTGCCACAGGAGGCTCCCTGCCCGGCAGCAACGCCACGGCCCAGGCGCCGCCGCCGCCGCCTCGAACCTGCTTGAGGTCGAATGTCTTCCAGTCGCATGGCTTCCAGCTCCCTTGCTCTATATCATGGGTTCATCACTTGCTGAATAGGCGGCGCACATCGATATCTCGATCTTGAGCCACCTGTTCAAAGGTTCGCATCCGCCGCAGCGCATCAATGGTGGCACGGGCATTGTTGAGGGGGTTGCTGGATCCCAGTTGCTTGGCCAAGCTGTTGCGTACACCTGCCAACTCCAGAACGGTGCGCACCGCTCCCCCGGCGATGACGCCTGTGCCGGGAGCTGCTGGCATCACCAAGACGGCGGCACCGCCACCTGCCCCCCGCATGGGATGGGGGACGGACAATCCTTTGGTGAGGGGAACTTCAATGAGGTGCTTTTTGCCGTCCACCACTCCCTTGCGCACGGCCCCGATCACGTCGTTGGCTTTGCCCACGCCGACTCCAACTTGGCCGCGCTCGTTGCCGACCACCACCACCGCGCGAAAGCTCAGTTTTTTGCCGCCCTTGACCACCTTGGTGACGCGCCGAATCTGGATAACCCGTTCTTGCCACTCGGTGGGTTGCTCTTCGCGGCTTTTTTTGCTTCTGCGACGTTCTCTCTGCTCAGCCATGTGCCTTTTCCTCAGTAGCTAGAACTGTAACCCCGCCTCTCGGGCAGCCTCTGCCAGCGCTTGAACGCGCCCGTGATAAAGCTTGCCCCCCCGATCGAAAACCACGCGAGAAATACCCATTTGCAAGGCCCGCTCGGCAACTGAGCGGCCCACCAAGGCAGCCGCCTCTTGGGTGGCCGTCCCGGTCTCTTTGAATTTTTCGCGCAGCTCCGTGTCCAGGGTGGAGGCAGAGGTTAGGGTATGCTGAGCTACATCGTCGATCACCTGGGCGTAGATGTGTCGATGGGAGCGAAACACAGCCAGGCGAGGCCGCTCGGCAGTGCCAAAGACCTTGCGGCGAATGCGGCGATGGCGACGTTGGGTGGTGATTTTGCGGTTGGTTTTCATAGGCTATTTACTTCTTGGCTTTGCCCGATTTACCTGCCTTACGGCGAACTTGTTCTCCCAGATAACGGATCCCTTTTCCCTTGTAGGGCTCTGGGGGCCGGACGGCCCGAATGCGGGCGGCAGTGTTGCCCACCAGTTCTTTATCCATACCTGAGACGACAACGATGTTGTTTCCTTCAACGGCCATTTGGATGCCGGGGGGAAAGGGGATCTCCACCGGGTGGCTGTAGCCGACGTTCAGGATTAACTTGCTGCCTTGGGTGGAAGCGCGGTAACCGACACCTACCAGCTCCAGCCGCCGCTCAAATCCCTTCGATACCCCATCTACCATGTTGGCCACCAGGGTGCGGCAGAGGCCGTGCAGTTGGCGGGCGGGACGGGAATCGTTGAGCCGGCTGACCGTGAGCATCTGAGCGTCTTGCCGGACGGTGATCAGGGGAGGCAAACTGCGGGACAGTTGTCCTTTCGGGCCTTTCACCGCAATGTGCTGGCCGTCGATCTGGATCTCCACCTTGGCAGGAAGGGCGATGGGGCGTCTACCGATGCGAGACATGGGAAAACTCCTGACAAGAGAAAACTGAGAACCTAGTAGACAAAACAGAGTACTTCGCCACCAATGCCCTGTTTGCGAGCCTCCCGATCGGTCATGATGCCGTTGGAAGTAGAGATGATGGCAATCCCAATTCCGCCCAATACGCGGGGCAGCTCTTTGTGGCTGCGGTAAACCCGCAGGCCCGGTCGGCTCACTCGCTTTAAGCCGTTGATGATGGGCCTGCAGTTGCGCCCTTTGCCTTTATACTTCAACCGCAACACCACGCGGGCTTGGATCCCTTCTCCTTCCTCTTTCCATTCGCTGACGAACCCTTCTTCATGAAGAACGCGAGCGATGCTGCGGGTCATGCGCGTGGCCGGAACTGCCACCGACTCGTGCCGAGCCAGGGTGGCATTGCGAATGCGGGTGAGCATGTCGGCGATCGTGTCGTTGGTGTGGGCCATCGGTGGGTCAGTGCTCCTCGGAAGATCGATCAAGAAAACTCAGGATAGGCAAACCTAAGAAGCAAAGGGCATGCCAAACGCCTTGAGCAGGGCACGGCCTTCTTCATCGGTTTTAGCAGTGGTCACGATGGAGATATCCATACCTCGCAGCTGATCTACAGAGTCGTAGTTAATTTCCGGAAAGATCAGTTGTTCACGAATGCCAAGGGTGTAGTTGCCGCGTCCGTCGAAGGCTTTGGGGCTGATGCCGCGGAAGTCGCGGATACGGGGCAGGGCAACATTGATCAAGCGATCCAAAAATGCATACATGCGCTCCCGCCTTAGGGTTACCATCAGGCCAACCGGCATGCCCTTGCGGATTTTGAAGCTGGCGATGGCCTTTCTGGCGCGGGTGATCACCGGACGCTGGCCGGTGATGGCGCTGATCTCGGCAATGGAGGACTCCAGAGCTTTGGCATTTTGGGAGGCTTCCCCTAAGCCGCGGTTGATGACGATCTTCTCCAGGCGGGGCACCTGATGGATGTTGGTGTAGCCCAACTCTTTTTGTAGCTTGGGGACGATGACAGTGTTGTAGTGGATTTGCAGGCGTTGCGGCATGGTGGCTTCTCCTTTTGGCTCTGGGCTGGGTCAGAGCCCTAGTCAACTTCAAGGGACACTTAGTCGAGGATCTCGCCTGTTTTCTTGAGGACACGGACTTTGCGGCCATCGGCGGTGATTTGATAGCGGATGCGGCTGGCCACCTCCTGCTTCTTGGAATAGAGCATCACCTTGCAGGCGTGGATCGGGGCTTCTTTGGTCTCAATTCGGCCACTTTCCCCTTCTCGCTGCGGCTTGCGGTGGTAGGTGACGATGTTGACTCCTTCCACCACAACCATGTTGCGCTCGGGAAAAACCCGCAGCACCTCGCCGATTTTGCCTTTGTCATCGCCGGAGATCACCTGCACGGTATCCCCCTGCTTGATGCGCATTTTGTAGCGCAGGCTGTTGCGGTGCTTGCGAATGCCGGGTTGCCGGATTAAGCGCCGAATTTGGCTGGGCTTGAGGGGGCGGGCCATCTAGAGTACCTCCGGAGCAAGGGAGATGATCTTGGTGAAGTTTTTCTCCCGCAGCTCGCGAGCCACAGGGCCGAAAACACGAGTCCCACGGGGGTTACCGTCGTTGTTGATGATCACGGCGGCGTTGTCGTCGAAGCGGATGCACATGCCGTCAGGGCGACGTACGGTATCGACGGTGCGGATGACCACGGCCTTGACGACGTCAGATTTTTTGACGGGCATGTTGGGCAGGGCATCTTTGACGACGCCGATAATCACATCGCCCAAGCTGGCGTAGCGGCGGCCACTGCTGCCCAACACGCGAATACACATCATCTTGCGGGCGCCGGTGTTATCGGCAACCGTCAGCATGGTTTGCTGCTGAATCATAGTTTCTTCACCTCCCGTAAGATTTCGGCCACTTGCCAACGCTTGGTGCGGCTGAGGGGACGGGTTTCGGTGATGCGCACCAGATCCCCTTCTTGGCAGCGGTTCTCCTCGTCGTGGGCTTTAAACTTTTTGGTTTTGACGACGATTTTGCCGTATTTGGGGTGGGCAACCCGGTTTTCCACGGCAACAACCACCGTCTTTTGCATCTTGTTGCTGACAACAACGCCGATCTTTTCGCGAGCAGGCATTACTCCTCCTTCTGGGTCTGAGTTGAGGGCAAGAACTTGCCGCGTTTGCGCTCGGATTCAACGGTCAGCAGTTGAGCCAGCTTGTGTTTGCGCAGGCGAATGAGGTGGGGCTGGTTCAACTGCCGCGTGGCCTGCTGCAAACGCAGCTCGAACAGCTCTTTTTTGACGGCGTAGATCTCCTGGCTCAGTTCCTCGTCCGATAGGGCACGGGCATCGGCAATTTTGGGCATGGGCATGGTTGACTCTCCTCCCTCAGGTAGGGCTAGCTACCGGTTCTGGGGTTTCCGGAACTGCTTCCTGGGCAGGTTCCGGCTTCTCAAAGTCGGCTTTGGTTACAAACTTGACTTTGATCGGCAGCTTTTGGGCGGCCAGGCGCATGGCCTCTCGAGCCGTGGCTTCAGGCACTCCTCCCATCTCAAAGAGGATGCGGCCTGGCTTGACGACGCAAACCCAATACTCGGGGTTGCCTTTGCCGGATCCCATGCGGGTTTCGGCAGGCCGTTGGGTAACAGGCTTGTCGGGAAAGATGCGGATCCAGATTTGGCCGCCTCGCCGGACGTAGCGCGTCATGGCCCGACGGCTGGCTTCGATCTGCCGAGCCGTAATCCAGGCGGGTTCTAGGGCCACAAGGCCGTATTCCCCAAAGTTGATGCGGTTGCCGCGGGTCGCTTTGCCTTTCATGCGCCCGCGCTGTTGCTTACGGTATTTGGTGCGTTTGGGGCTTAACATAGCCGTTCCTCAATCATTGGCGAACCGATGGGATCCCTAGCCGACGCTCAAGTCTCTGCTGTTGCCGAGCGATCTTCAAAGGTGGGCCGCCGCCGCTGCTGCCGGCGTTTGGGCTGTTGCAGGGGAACCTTTTGTTCGGGACGTTCCTGCCCGGGCAGAACTTCTCCTTTAAAGACCCAAACTTTGACCCCGATGATGCCGAAGGTGGTGCGGGCGAGGTGCTCGGCGTAGTCGATGTCGGCCCGCAGGGTGTGCAAAGGGATCCGCCCCTCCCGCGTCCATTCGGTGCGGGCGATCTCGGCCCCGTTGAGGCGACCGGCAATTTGGATTTTGATCCCTTGTACACCGGCCCGCTGCGCCCGCTGGATGACCTGGCGCACGATGCGGCGAAAAGCAATCCGCCGTTCCAGCTGTTGGGCAATACTTTCCGCCAGCAAAGCTGCTTCGGCATCGGCACGGGTAACTTCCACAACGTTGATGCGGATGGTTCGTTCGCCGCCACCTCGTGAGCTCAGCTCTTTTTGTAGGCCTTGGCGCAAAGTCTCTAAGCCGGATCCTCCCCGACCCACCACCACCCCAGGGCGAGCAGCGCGGATCTCGAGGTCAATTTGATCCGCCTTACGCTCAATCTGGATGTCGGCCAGGCCGGCACTGCTCAACTGCTTGGTCAGGTAGGCGCGGATCTGATCGTCCTCCTGCAACAAGGCCGGGTAGCGGGCCGGATCGGCAAACCAGCGGCTGCGATGTTCTTTGATCACGCCGAGGCGGAAACCGGTGGGGTGGATCTTCTGTCCCATGGTGTTGTCGGTTGAGGGGTAGAGGTCTGGGAATAGGGAAGGTTAGGAAGTTGTTGCTGCTCCAGCTTCTTCTATAGGCCGGACGGCGATGGTGATGTGACAGGTGCGCTTGCGAATGGGGTAGGCCCGACCTTGAGCGCGGGGGCGAAACCGCTTCAGCACAGGCCCCTGATCGGCGTAGGCTTGGCTGATCACCAGATCCCGCGGATCCAGGCCGCTGTTGTGTTCCGCATTGGCCACCGCCGAGCGCAGCACCTTGCGCACCGGCTCACAAGCAGCGTAGGGCATGAACTCCAACAGGATCAGGGCGTCGGCATAGGTGCGCCCTCGGATCTGGTTCAGCACCCGCCGCACTTTGAAGGGGGACATGCGGATGTAGCGGGCTACCGCTTTAATATCCGATGATGAATCAGCCATAACGCTCTCCTACTAGATCGCTCTCCTTATCAGCCGCTCAGTTAACGGCGAGATGCTTTTTTGTCGCTACCCGCATGGCCGCGGAAGGTACGGGTGGGAACAAACTCGCCCAGCTTGTGGCCCACCATCTGATCGGTGATGTAGATGGGCACGTGTTGCTTGCCGTTGTGCACGGCAATGGTGTGGCCGATCATCACCGGCAGGATGGTGCTGGCCCGCGACCAGGTTTTGATCATGTGCTTCTCGTTGCGCTCATTCATCTTCTCCACCTTGAGAAGAAGCTTGGCATCCACAAAGGGGCCCTTTTTTAGCGAACGTCCCATAAGAACCTCGACAGTTTGACAAGCAATTCAGCCTCGAAAACGCTTGAGGATACGGATGGCCAGCAGATTGCTATTGAGCGGCTCTCCCACCTCTGTCGCGACGACCTCCACGACGGCGACCGCGCACGATGAACTTGTTGCTGGGCTTGTTGCGCTTACGAGTTTTGTAGCCCAGGGTGGGCTTGCCCCAAGGGGTGACAGGGGTACTGCGACCGATGGGTGCTTTTCCTTCCCCGCCGCCGTGGGGGTGATCGACGGGGTTCATCACCGAGCCACGCACGTGGGGACGGCGCCCCAACCAACGGCTGCGACCGGCCTTGCCCAGGCTGAGGTTGTTGTGGTCGACGTTGCCCAGTTGGCCGATGGTGGCGTAGCACTCGCCGCGGATCATGCGGACTTCGCCAGAGGGCAGCTTAAGGGAGACATATTTGCCCTCTCTGGCCACCACTTGAGCTCCAGCCCCGGCAGCGCGAACGATCTGCCCGCCGCGACCGGGATACAGCTCCACATTGTGAACCACCGTTCCCAACGGGATCCGCTCTAAAGGCATGGCATTGCCGATCTCAAAGGGGGCCTCAGGCCCGGCCATGATGGTGGATCCCACCTGTAGGTTACGGGGAGCGAGGATGTAGCGTTTCTCACCGTCTTCGTATTCCACCAGGCAGATGTGGGCACTGCGGTTGGGATCGTACTCCACCGTTTTGACGGTGGCCGGGATCCCGCGTTTGTCGCGGCGGAAGTCGATGATGCGATAAAGCCGCTTGTGGCCGCCGCCCCGGTGGCGGCAGGTGATGACGCCGCGGTTGTTGCGCCCTTTCTTGCGGTGAAGAAATTGCAGCAGAGACTTTTCCGGTCTGGGCCGCTTGCCGTTCTCGTCACGGGACAGCTCCTCGAAGTCAGAGACCGTCATGTGACGGGTGCTGGGGGTGTACGGTCGGAGAGTACGAATGCCCATGGCTCGGGTGGGGGTGGAGGACTAGGGGTAGCGGCTTAGTAACAAGGGATCAAAGGGTCTAGGTATCCGGGAAGAGGGTGATGGAATCTCCCTCGGCCAAGGTGACGATGGCTCGCTTGGGACGGGTGCGATAGCCAACAAAGCGACCCACCCGCCGTTGCTTGCGGGGCAGCTTTAGGGTGTTGACCGAGGTGACCCGCACTCCGAACATCTCCTCGACGGCGGCTCGGATGAGGGGCTTGGTGGCGGTGGGCATCACTTCAAAGACGTATTTGCGCTGTTCCATCAGAGCGGTTGCCTTTTCGGTGATGACGGGTCGCAACAAGATATCGGCCAGGATCCGCTTGCTCTCAGTCATCGTCTTCCTCCTCTGCTGCGGCTGTTTCGGCCTCTTCTACGGCTGGTGGCTGGGCACTGTCCTGATCCTGCAACTCTTCCTCGGCTACAGCCTGATCTGTTGGCTCTTGGAGAGTTGCTGGAGCAACTTCTTGATCCGCCTGATCTGCTTGCGCTTTTGGATCTTCTGGCTGAGCTTGACCTTCGGCGGCTTCGGCTTGGGTTACAGCTTCTGTTGCTGCGCCGGATCCCCAGCGGGCCTTGAGCTGTTCCAGGGCAGAGGTGGTGATCAGCACCCAATCGACGTTGAGCAGATCAAAAACGTTGATCTGATCCAGGCCGATCAGCTTGACGCGGGCAATGTTGCGCACGGCCCGCTCTACAGCTTGCGAGCGTTCGGCAACAATGAGCAAAGCTGATTGATCCTCCATCACTCCCCAGCGCAGCAGAGCTTGGGCCACGGCGCGGGTCTTGGGTGGGTTGAGCTGCTCCTGGAAATCTTCCACCACGATCAGGTCTTCCACCCGGCTTTGCAGAGCGGTGCGCAGGGCCAGTTGCCGCTCTTTGCGGTTCATGGCCAGGTTGTACTCCCGCTTGCGGGGGCCGAAGATCACCCCACCTTTGCGCCACAGGGGGGAGCGAATGGAGCCGGCGCGAGCCCGACCGGTACCTTTCTGCTTCCAAGGCTTGCGACCGCCACCCCGCACTTCGGCTCGGGTCTTGGTGTGGGCGTTGCCCTGGCGAGCGTTGGTCATCTGCCGGCGCAGAGCCAGATAGAGGATGTGGGGAGCTGTTGCGGGACGAGCCACTTTAAGACTTAGCTCGGCGCTGCCCACCGTTTCCCCTTGCCAATTTTTCACCACACAACTTGCCATGGTTTCCTCGTCTTCGCGGATGCCGGTCAGCCTTGGTTTTGCCTAACGTCTGTTGCCCACCTGCTTAGCAGGGGTGATCTCCAGCAGCCCCCCTTCCACGCCGGGCACGCAACCCTTGATCACCAGCAGATCCCGCTCCGGATCCACCTGCACCAATTGCAATTTACGGGTGGTGGCTCGGCCACCTCCCAGCCGCCCTGCCATGCGCATCCCCGGAAAGACGCGGCCTGGAGTTGTGCCGGCGCCGATGGAGCCTGGCCGGCGGTGGTTTTTGGAGCCGTGGGACATGGGGCCACGGCCGAAGTGGTGCCGCTTCTGATAGCCGGCAAACCCTCGCCCGATGGAGGTGCCCGCCACATCCACCAATTGGCCGGGGGAGAAAATCTCAACGGTAATTTTTTGCCCCAACTGGTAGGCTTCTGGCTGGTCAACCCGAAACTCCCGCAGGTGGCGCAGTAGCTCTGCCACCCCCGCTTTGCTGAGGTGGCCCCGCTGCGCCCGCGTGAGATGCTTTTCGGCAGTGGGCAAGTAGCCCAACTGAACGGCGTTGTAGCCATCTGTGGCTTGGGTTTTGATCTGGGTCACCGTGCAAGGCCCGGCCTGTACAACGGTGACCGGAATGGCCAGCCCTTCTGGAGAGAAGATCTGGGTCATGCCGACTTTTCTGCCAAGGATGCCAAGTGCCACAAGAACCTCCCCTCGAGCCTGCACGACTCGTTTTCATCAACTCAGAACCGGCTCACTCCGACAATCAGCTAGCCGTCGAGACGGAGCCCTTTGGCTGGGTCAGCCAGATGCGTAGAGCAGCAGCGTGACGGCAGGAAAATCAGACTCTGGCTAAGTCTGCTGGCTCAGGCAAAAAAACAGTGCAGGGAGAGGCTAGGATCCCTGCCAATCTGGACAGCACTGGGCCTGCTGCTCAGCTCGGCCTGAAGTTACACGCCAAACTGCTTTTGCTTAGAACTGCTCAGACTTGCCTGCAAAGAGGCAGTATCTGGAATAGCAGTACGTTGGGTTGCCGAAGCGCGTGGGCTTAGTTGGCAACGAAAACCAATCATAATGAAGCGAAGGCCTATTTGTCCAGTCTTTTGCCGAGAAAATGGTTGGGGAGGCCAATGACGGTGGAAGCAATGAGGAACCATTGGCGGGATCCCTTCCAAAGTGTGCTGGGCTGGGCAGGCAGTGGGCTGACCCAGGCTTGTGTGGAGCGCTATTGGAGTTTGTTGCAGGCGGGATCCGATCCGGCGCGGATCTTGTTTTTGGTGCGGAGTCAACGGCAGGCGGATGAGGTGTTGCGGCGCTTGCAGCAGTCCAGCTTGGGTTTGGTGGGGCCGTGGCGGATCGAGACGTTCTTGCAGCGGGTGGGGCGCTCTCTGGCCGATCATTGGCCGCAGGTGTGTGCCCGCCTCCCGCAGTTGCCCCCTCAGTTTGAGCCGATCCCCTTGGCCAAGGATCTGACTCAATTTCTCTGCCAACGGGCCTGCGCTTTGTGCCCGCGGCATGGGCAAGTCTTTGCCGGCGTTGGGCTCAAGGAGTTCCAGATCTGGGATCAGATCAGCAGTGCTGCCTATATTGCGGGGGCTTCGGGTTTGGCGGCGGAAGCGGTGGGATCCCGGCTGGCAGCGGCCTGGCCGGCGGAGGGGGATCCGGGGCGGGCAGAGGCTTTGCAGGCGATGGGCTGTTGTGTGGAGCGGCTGTGGGAGGTGGGGTTGCGGCTGGGATCCCTGGATTTTGGCTTGCAGATCCGGCTGTTTGGTGAGTACATCTTGCCGCTGGCGGAGTTTTGGCAGGAGTGGGATCACCTGATCGTGGATCAGGCGGAAGACAGTTGCGGGGTGGCGCTGGAGTTTTACCGGCAAGGGCAAGCCCATCTGCAAAGCCAGTTTTTTAGCTACACCCTCGGCGGCGGAGTCTCGTTGACCGGGATCCCGGAGGCAGTAGCTGACTTTTTGATGGAAAACACCCGGGTTCAGCTTCTGGAGAGGAGCTATCGCGGCTCGGCCGGCATGATTCGGCTGGGGGTGCAGATTGTGCGGGTGCTGGATCCCCAGTTTTCGCATTCGCTGCCCGAACCGAAGGGGGGAGAGCCGCCGAAGGTGCAGGTGCTGGAGGGAGAGACTCTGTTTACAGCGGTGGAAGGGATGGTTGCTGAGATCCGGCAGCTTTTGCGGGCCGGGATCCCGGCCTCTCGCATTGCTGTTTTGCTGCCGCGTATGGATGTGGGGGTGAGCCTGAGGCTGCAGGAGCAATTGCCGGAGGTCTTGCCGATCGCCCCTTTCCCGGCGTTGATCCGCTACCCGTTGGTGCGCGCAGTGCTGACGGCAGCGGAATTGGCCCATCCCGAGTGGGGCGCTTTTCCCACCCTGCCGGCCTGGCGGCTGCTGTTGAGCTGGGTGTTGGATCTGGATCCCATCCGGGCAGCCCTGTTGGCCCAAGATACCTGGGATCCGGTGGGTCGTTCTCTGCGTTCCCGAACCGCGGTACGGCAGCCGGAGCGGGTGGGGTTTGCCAACCTGGAGCGCTACCAGCGATTGTTCGATTGGCTACGCGGCTATCCTCCTGGGCCTTCATTGGCCGTCTTCTTTCAGCGGTTTTTTGCCGATCACTTGGCCCCGGTGATTTCCTCCCCTCAGGATCAGGAGCTGCTGCGCGTGCTGATAGAGGCGGCGCAACGGTTTCGCCGGGCCTTCCCTACCGAAGGGGATGCCGCCTTTTTGGCCATGATCCGCTCGGGACAAACCCCCAGCAGCGGACGCTTTGAGCCCGACTATTCCCGCTACCTGGTGGTGGCGACGCCGGTGGCCTATATCAATCGAGGTTTAGAGGCAGATTACCAGTTTTGGTTCGACATCACCAATCCGCTTTGGTCCCGTTCTCTCTGGCGTGTGCTTTACAACAGCCGTGTGCTGACACCGGAGTGGGATGGGGAGGTTTTCGACGCGGCCCAAGACCTACAGGCGCGTCAACAAATTCTGGCTCGCACGCTGCTCAACCTCTGTTGCCGAACTCGGAAGGGGCTGTGGCTGGTGCGCTCCACTTGTAACTACCGCGGCGAAGAGAACACCGGCATGTTAGATTACCTCATTTTAAAGGCCGCGAAGGCCATGGCCACGGCTTGATTCAGAGTGCTACGACTTGCTCCTGGCGGCAGATGTGTTCATCTATCTGGGGGATTTGGGCCAGGTCTTGCCGGCCTGTGGGCGGGTGCTCAATCCCGGCGGGCTTTTGGCCTTCACCGTCGAGCAGGGATCCGTCCCCGGCTACGAGCTGGGATCCACCACGGGGCGCTCTGCCCACTCCGCCGCCTACGTGCTGCGGCAGGCAGAACGGGCAGGGCTGGATCCCGTCTATCATCAGAACTTTACCCTGCGGCGAGAGGGAGAAACCGACGTGCCCGGAGCCGTGTGGTGTTTACGTCGGCAGCCGTGATCGAAAGCGGCCGGCCCGAAATGGCTGTAGGCCCTCTATCCGCGCTCGGAAAGAATCGAGTAGAGTGGGGACGCCCGCCTGGACTTGGATTGGGTTTTATGAATCCGGATACCCCGGCGCCCTCGTCCCGCCGCTTTCCCCTTCGTCCTGTGGCAACGCTGGCCCTCGCCGCCGGCCTCCTGGCGGGGCTGGGAGCGGGGGGCTACGTCCTACTGCAGCGGCTACGGCTGCAGATGCACCGGGATCTGATCCTCTATCGGTACGCCGCTTTCTCCGGCTATGAAGATGTGGCAGCGTTCGATCCCGGCCCAAGCGACCGCTGGTTTCCTCTGACCTATCCTGTGCTAGCCCGCTGGGGGGGATCCGCCGACCCAAGCCGCCGCAGCTACGCCTTTTACACTTTACAAAGCCATGGCCTGCCTTACAGCCGCTGGTGGTTGGAGGATCGGCTGCGGCAAAATCCGGCTGAGTTTTTCGCCCCAGCGGCGTTGTTCGGGGGCTACGACTACTCCAGCGGTCAGGAGATCCCGCCCCAGTACGAGCTGTTTGGGCTGGATCGGCCAGAGTCGGTGCAGCGCCTCACCGAGCTGGCCTTGGCCGGGATCCAAGCCGATAGCCCGGAGTGGAGTTTCAATCTCAACTGGCTCAACAGCTTGCTCACCCAAGAAGGATTTCCCTTTCGAGAGCAGGTCTACGGGGTGCTGATCCCCGCCTTGGAAAGCAGCCCTCCACAGCGGGCCAAGAAACTCTTGAGCGTCTTGCCCTATGAGGAGGAAGGGATCCCATCCTGGGCGCTATCCCAGGTGCAGGCGGTGCGGCAGCGGGTTGAGGGGAGTACCACCTCTTACATCGATTTTTATGGGCGCGCCGACCAGGTGCTGCTCCTAGAACAGCCAACAGTGCAGGCGGTGCGCCCTCTGTATGAAGGTTTGCCACCCTCATCTCGAGAGTTTTTTCTGCTGCAGATAGCGGAGCCGGAAACCCTCAACCCTGGTGCTCAGGTGTTGTTGCGCAGTGTGGTGGCCGATGATGCCGACCCACAGCGGTTTTTGGCGGCGGCCCTGCTCTACATCAAGGGGGATCCCGTCGGGGAGCCGCTGCTGCAGAGGTCTCTCAACGAGGATTTGGCCGCTCTGCACGGCATCAGCAATGGTTTGGTTTTGCTGCAGCTGGCGGAGGCTTTTCCCAACTCCCGCTTTACCCAAGCTTGCCGGGAATATGCCCGCATTCGCGGGGGCAGCTATTTTGGCTATTCCCCCCACAATCCCGAGACCGGCGAGCCGATCCCGCGGCCTTTCCCCCCGGCAGAAGAAGAGGCCCTTTGGCGGGCTTGGCTGACCGCCTACCCGGATCACCCCGGCGCCGACGATGCCCTCTTTTGGTTGACGCGCACCTTGGAGTGGCAAAGCAAGCGGGAGGAGGCGCTGCTCCTTTTGGCCAACTGGCTGGCGGAGCCCTTTGGCGATGGGGACATGCGCTACGTCTTGCGCCGCCGCCTGCTTTTGCTCCTAGACAGCGGCGCAACCCCCGGCGAGTTGCAGGCTTTTCTCGACCGCCACGGGGATCATCCTCTGGCTGCCGCCGTCCGCTATGCGCTGGCGGTGCGCTACGCCCGCGAGCACCGCTACGACCAAGCCCTCCGGTTGACGGAAAATCTGGCTTTGGATGCGGTGTTGGAGCGCTACCCCTTGCTGGATGGCAGCTACTGGCTTTACGACTGGGATCCAGAACCCGGCAGCCGCACCCCTTTGGATCCGGAAATCCAGGCCCAACGAAAACGCTGGCGAGAATTGAGGCGGTGGCAAGCCCGCTCCACCCCCCAGCAGCGCTATCAACTGGCCGCCCACTGGGCCGCTGCCGACGGTTGGCGCAATGGCTACCTGTGGCTGTTTAACCGCAACCGCGCTGCTGGCCTCAGCCTGGATGCCGAGGAAAGGACACCGCCCCGACCGGCTGCTTCTGATGGTTCCTTATCCAACTATCAGCGGGCCAATCACCATGCTGTGGCAGCAGAGTTGCTCGGCTCTGTGCTGGCGGATCCCGCTGCCCCTGACCACTGGCAAGAGAAAAGTCTTTACTGGCAGGTGGTGATCCTCTACCGCCAGTACACCGCCTACCCTCCCGACGAGACGGCAGCCATCTATCCGCTGCCGGGCTTTCCCCCAGGGGTGACCGAAGATGCCAGCTTGTTCGACACGCCGCTGCCCGACTACGTGGATCCCAGCGACCCTGGAGATCGCTACTTTCTGGAAGCCAAAGCCTTGCGGGACGGCTATGCCCGCCAGGCGATCTACGCCGGCAATGAGCTGCTGGCCCGCTTCCCGCAGAGCCGCTATGCCGGGGATGTGCTCATGAGTCTGTACGGCCTGACGGGAGATGCCACCTTTCTAGGGCGGCTGCTGGCGCAATTTCCCGACAGCGATCGTGCTCTGGAGGCAGCGCTGGAGCTGGGGCCCGTTGACCACTGAGTCTTCGCCGTACCGCAGCTTCATAGCCTCTTCACAGAGCCTGCATGGAAGGCCAATAGCGGTATTCTAGGACGAGAGCCGTCTTGCGGGATCCGGGAAGGAAAGCTTTATCTCCCCTTTATCTTGCCGGATCTGGGTTAGCCTTGGGTTGAGTTTCCTTGGGCCCTGCCTGATGGATCCCGCCACCTTTTTGGAGCGCTACGGGTTTGAGCTGG